>SHNJ01000025.1 GCA_004295055.1 Alphaproteobacteria bacterium
AAGGCCGCCGCGACTGGGTCATCGATAGGATGCAGGAAGAAGGATTTGTTAGCCGCGAAGAAGCGAAAAAAGCGAAAGATGCGGCTTTGCGAACAAAAAAACGCGGCGGGATCGAATCGGTTCGCGCCGACTATTTCTGCGAAGATGTGCGCCGCGATTTGTATGCGCAATATGGCGAAGATGAATTGTATAAAGGCGGACTTGCGATTTTCACAACGCTTGATCCTGATTTGCAACGTTATGCCGAAAAAGCGTTCAATGACGGTATTGTCGCGTATGACCGCCGTCACGGCTGGCGCGGCAAGACCTTTGGCCGATTGGAAAGCCTGGATAATTGGCAGCAAAAATTGGCGCATATGCAAGTGCCGCTTGGCATGAATGATTGGCAATTGGCTGTGGTTACGCAAATCGGCGCCAACGGCATTCGTGTTGGCGCGCGTGGCGGAGATGTTGGATATGTTACCGCTGCTGATTTGGCTTGGACTGGTAAAGGAAAAAATGCCGCTGGATTGCGGGTGGGCGATATTATCGCGGTCGCGGAACAATCGCCGGATGCCAAACCGGCAAAAGGCAAGGATAAAGCATATACGCTGCAACAATTCCCGGCGGTTAATGGCGGCATGGTGGTATTGGACGCGCATTCCGGCCGCGTGCTGGCGATGGTTGGCGGATTTAGTTTTGAAGAAAAAAAATCCGGCCAGTTTAACCGCGCCACGCAAGCCATGCGGCAAACAGGTTCCGCCATTAAGCCATTTGTGTATTTGACCGCATTGCTGAATGGCATGACGCCGGCGACTTTGGTTCTTGATGCGCCGATCACTATCGAACAAGGTCCCGGCTTGCCGTTATGGCAGCCGGAAAATTATACCGAGGATTATGCTGGACCAGCGACGATGCGGTATGGGTTGGAACAGTCGCGCAACTTGATGACTATTCGTCTGGCGCAAGCCGTAGGCATGGAAAAAGTGACGGGATTGATCGAAAGTTTCGGCGTTGCCGATAAATTGCCGCCGCAATTTGCAATCGCCTTGGGCGCATGGGAAACAACCCTGATGAAGCTGACGGCGGCCTATGCCACCGTTGCCGATGGCGGACGAAAAATTACCCCGCATATGATTGATCGTATCCAGGATCGGCGAGGGAAGCTGATATTTAAGGCCGACGCCAGAACTTGCGATATATGCAGAAATGTCCAATGGATGAACCAAAAGCCGCCGAAATTAATCGAGGTGCGTGAACAAATTATCGACCCGGTCGCCGATTATCAGCTGACTTATATGATGCAGGGTGTGGTTGAACGGGGGACCGCGGCGCGTGTAAAGGCATTGGGCGTTCCGATCGCCGGCAAAACAGGAACAACCAACGATTTCAAGGATGCTTGGTTTATGGCGTTCTCATCGGACTTGGTGGTCGGCGTGTATGTCGGGTTTGATCAGCCAAAATCGCTGGGCAATAAAGAAACCGGCGCCGCCGTTTCCGCGCCAATATTTATGGATTTTATGAAACAAGCCCTGGTTAAATATCCGGCGAAACCGTTTCCGGTGCCGGAAGGCGTTCGATTTATGCCGGTCGATATGCACACTGGCGAGCCAGCGACCGAAGGCGACAATGGCGTCATTCTCGAGGCATTCCGTTCCGATACGAATTGGGAAGGCAATATGGGCCGCATTATCGACGGCGGCAGCGGTTCGTCGAATTCAGACGATGATCGCGGATTTAGCTTTCCGTTCCAGTTAGACGGTGTTTATTAGTAAGGTGTCGGGTGTCTGGTTTCAGGTGTCAGGTTTGTTTTAGTTGAGGTTTAAAATTCTCTGCTATATATTTTTAACCTGAAACCCGATACCTGGAGCCTGAAACCAAATTATGCGCACCGAAATTCAACATATCGTCACTTCGATCAACGAATCGCTTCAGTTGATGCGGAGGTCTCTTTGACTGGGATAAAGCGGTCGTAAAACTTGCGGAATTAAATCAACGCGCGGAAGACCCGAATTTATGGGCCGACGCTGCGGCGGCACAAAAAGTCATGCGCGAGCGCACTTCGCTGGCTTCCAAAATCGATGCGGTGCGTTCCATTGAAAACGCGCTGAATGATAATATTGAGCTTGTAAAACTGGGGCAGGCGGAAGGCGATGCGTCGATTGTGGCGGAGGCCGAATCCGCGATCGGCAAATTATCCAAAGATGTCGCCAAAAAACGCCTGGAGACTTTGTTGTCGGGCGAGGCGGATGGCAATGATACTTATCTCGAAATCAATTCTGGCGCCGGCGGGACGGAGGCTTGCGATTGGGCATTCATGTTAATGCGCATGTATTCGCGCTGGGCGGAACAACATGGGTATAAAGTCGAAATTCTGGATGAATCGCCCGGCGAGGAAGCCGGGATTAAATCGGCAACCTTGCAAATTTCCGGGCCCAACGCCTATGGCTGGATGAAAGGCGAATCGGGGGTGCATCGCTTGGTGCGCATTTCTCCGTTCGATTCCAATGCGCGCCGGCACACATCGTTTGCCAGCGTGTGGGTGTATCCGGTGATCGACGACAATATCAATATCGAAGTGCAGGAAAAAGACATTCAGGTCGATGTGATGCGCGCATCCGGCGCTGGCGGTCAGCACGTCAATAAAACCAGTTCCGCCGTGCGCATGACGCATACGCCAACCGGTATTGTGGTAAAATGCCAATCCGACCGCAGCCAGCACCGCAACCGCGCGATGGCATTGCAGATGTTAAAAGCGCGTTTGTATGAACAGGAATTGCAAAAACGCGAAGCGGCGGCGCAGGCGCAGCATGAAGCAAAAACCGATATCGGTTGGGGCCATCAAATTCGTTCGTATGTTTTACAGCCTTATCAAATGGTCAAGGATTTGCGCACCGATCATGAAATCGGCAACGCGCAAAGCGTGCTGGACGGGAATATCGATCCGTTTTTAGAAGCATTTCTGGCGAAGCGGGTTTAGCCGTTTGGTTCGCGCGGGCCTGCACCAAACAATCTAACAACGCTATTGACCATACCCCCAAAAATATTCGGCCTGTTTTTAACTTGGGTGCCCAGCGGAAATACAGTTCTGGTCAAAACCTCCCCGCGTGTTGCATGCAAAGATTCCAATTCCGCTTGTCGAAATGGAACATCTTCCGGCTGACCGCGCAAGTAAGATTTCATCGCCTGAATTTCGGCGGCGGTACGCTTTGGCGCCCAATCTGCGGGATGCATTTGAATAACCTGCAAGCGATCGCACAAAATACCAATAATTTTTGCCCAAGTCTGAATGCCCAAAATATCTCCCAAATCGCGATCAGGCAATTTAGTACAGCCTATTCGCAATGTCGCGGCCATATCCAACAATGCGTCCGAAGGAAAAGTCCTAAGGTTATGCTGTTGATCCAATTGCTGTACAATGCCGGCGGCTTCTTCGGCCAATGTCATCGGACTGTTTTTAGATTTTTTGGCGCCAGCCGTTACATGTTTTGCGGAAAAATGGCACGCTTTTCCGATAAGAAATAAGTTATCTCGATTGGCGGGAATTCCTTTTTCTCCGTCTTTTCCCAAATGGGCAATCATATAAGATGCAAAACTATAACTTGCCTGAGCAATAATCGCTTTCTTAGGGCCTTCTACATCAAGACCCGGATGATTTATATTCTCGCCAGCCATTTTGATCCAAGTAAACATTTTAGCGCGCATTACGGATGGCGTATTTTGAAGGCGCGCAATAACTTCGGCTTCAAAGGCCAATTGTCCAACCAAATCAGCTGATGGTGTTTGTGGTTTTTGCTTTGCGTCTACAGCGGTAGGCGCGGTAGAGCTGGGAGATGGCATATGTGCTGAAACAGCTATTGGTTTACGAAAAGTTTTGGCCATGGCTGCACCCCCTATTTTCCATTAAAGATATGATATTATTGGGTTTTTGTCAATAAAAAAGCGGCCCGAAGGCCGCTTGTCATGGAAAGTTCACCTAATTTTATTAGGCGCGCTTACGTTTCGATTTCGTTTTTGCCGGTTTTGTTTTGACTTTATTTTTGGTTTTCGGTTTTGGTTTTTTTGACGTTAGTTTTTTCGCGGCGATTTTCTTAGCCTTGCTTTTTACTTTGGCTGTTTTGGTTTTTGCTGTTGGTTTTACATTATTGTTGGCCGCAATATTTTTTCCGCTGATCATCGCGCGCACTTCGTCAATATGGCCCGGCACCGAAACTTTGCGCCAGATGCCGCGAATAATTCCTTTTTCATCGATCAGGAACGTTGCGCGTTCGATCCCCATATATTTGCGGCCATACATGGATTTTTCCGCCCATGTTCCATAATCTTCGCACAGGCTGCCATCTTCGTCGGACAATAAATCGAACGGCAGACTATATTTGGCGCGGAATTTATCATGGCTTTTAAGATCGTCCTTGGATACGCCAAGCACAATAGCGTTTAAATTGCGAAAAGCGGCGATGGAGTCGCGGAAATCGCAGGCTTCCATGGTGCAACCCGAAGTGTCGTCTTTCGGGTAGAAATACAAGACCACTTTCTTGCCAGAAAGTGAGGATAGACTGATTTTCTTCCCGCCTGTGGCCGTAACGTTGAAATTGGGAGCTTTATCGCCGATTTTTAATGCCATTTTATGGTCCTTCCGCAAATTTGGTTGGGATCTGTATGGTGATGATATAAACTAATCCGCTTATAGTGCAATAACCGTTTTTGTATTTTGTATGATTAAACGCAGTAGCAAATTGTTGATTGAAATCACCGGCGTCGTTTTGGCCGGTATCACGCTTATTGCCGTGGCGTTGGGCCTGCGTTTAATGATGGGGCCAATCGATCTCGATTATTTAAATCCTTACATTGTTTCGGGGTTGGTGGATAAAGACGCGCCGATGCGTCTGCAAATAGAACATACTCAAATGGAATGGGACGGCGATCACCAATCGGTGGTGTTGCGCCTGCAATCGCTGCAAGCGTTCGATGCCAATAATCAGCCCATGGCAACTTTGCCGGATCTGGCGATTGGAATCAGCGTGCCTAGTTTATTGATCGGCAAAATCGCGCCATCGCGCATTGTTTTGATTCAGCCTTCCTTGACGGTGATAAGGTATGCGGATGGGCATATTGGCTTATCGGATATGCGCAATGCGAATGCGGCGGTTGAAGAAACGCCGAAAGACAATCAAAATATTCTTGCCGAAGAAATATTGGACTCCTTAACCGGAAAAGATAACGGTCATCCGGCGCTTACGGCTTTGCGGCGGGTGGAAATCCGCGAAGGCGAGATTTTATTCGATGATCAGAAAAACGAAGTTTCATTATGGGCGCCTAAAGTAAATTTGAAATTGGTCCGCAACCGCAAGGGGATTTTTGGCCGCGCCGAATTGCAACTGGAAATGAATGAAAAAATCAGCCAGTTTAAAACCGATATCGCTTGGCCGGCCGGCGGCGACGATATTTCGGTTAAAAGCCAGTTTGAAAATATCGATTTTGCCAATATTGCCGCGCTATTGCCGGAAATGCGCGATTTCGCATTCTTGAAAACGCCGATTAGCGGCGAATTGAACGTCAACGGCACGCGCTCCGGCGTTATTCAGTCGATTTCATTTAAAGCCAAGGGAACTGGCGGACAAATCGAAAAGTCCGATTTTTTTGCCAAGGACGTTCCGGTACAGGGCATCAATCTGGATGCACAATATGATCAGCAAGGCAATCTGCACATTAACGCCGCCGATTTTAATTTTGGGACGATGAAGGCAAATGTGTCGGGCGATGTTATTAAAACCGCCGATCAATACCAAATGCATATCAAATCCGAAATTCATAATCTGGATATCAAGGATCTCGATATGTATTGGCCGCAGATCGTGGCCAAGGATGCGCGCGATTGGGTGGTTCCCAATGTGCAGCAGGGCCAGGTAAGCATTGCCAAAGCCGAATTTAAAGGTCACGCGCCAAAAGATAACCCGGCGCAATTGACAACCGATGAAGTAAAAGGCGAAATTCATTTCGCCGATGCGACCGTGGATTATTTTCACCCACTGCCGGTGGCAACCGGCGTTGACGGCGTGGCGACATTCGATGCCGATAATTTCTGGGTTAAAACCACCAGCGGCGCGGTGCAGAAAATAAATCTGGGCGCGGGGGATGTTACCATTCGCGGATTGTCGCAACACGATCAGGATATCGATATTAAAATCGCCGCATCCGGCGATCTGACAACGGCGATACAAATCGTCGATCACGAGCCGTTAAAATTGCCTAGCAAACGCGATATCAAAGCGGATTCGATTCGCGGCGATTTTACCGCCGATCTTAGTTTCAAGTTTCCCTTGCTAAAAGATCTGCAATTGGAACAATTGGCAATTGCTGTTAATGGAAATTTGCAGAAAGTATACTACAATAATGCGTTCTGGGGCTTTCCTTTATCGCGCGGACAAATGAAAATCGCAATTACGCAAAGCGATATGGAAATCAGCGGCGACGCCTATCTGGCCGGTCTTCCTATGGGATTGGTGTGGAAAGAAGATTTCCGTGACAAACCCAAAAATGTTCGCAGCCAGTATTTGGTATCGGCCGCGCTGCCGGATATTGGCATCGATATTCTGGACCTGCCGAAACCGCTGCCGATATCGGGCATAGCGGATGTGGAATTGGATTATGCGGTTCTGAATAAACAGGACAGCCGTTTATCCTTGAAAGCCAATTTGCAAAAAACAGCGATCGCGGTTCCGCAGGCCAATTGGTGGAAAGAAACCGGTACGCCGGCCACGGGCAAGATAGATATGATTCTAGCCAATAACGAGTTGCGGCAAATTTCCAATTTCGGTCTTGCGGCCAAGGATGTCAAAATCGACGGCACGGCGGAATTCAATGCCGGCAATATATTGTCGCGCCTTGAGGTAAAACAATTGCAAACCCCAGGCAATAATGCCCAAGTGATTATGAAGCGCGAGAAAGAAAAATCTTATGTAGTTAATTTATGGGGTAACCGGTTTGATATGGCGCATATTTATCGTGCGCGGGACGAAGAAAAAGACGATACAATTTATACCATAGACATAAACCTTGCCAATTTGTCCCTGGGCGGATTGCAAGATTTTATGCAGGTTAAATCGCGCAAAATTGTGAAAAATGGCGAATTCGAATCGATGCGGTTTAACGCGGTAACGCAAAATCAAAAAGAAAATCCCGTGCCGGCAGAAATAATAATTTTGCCGGATCCATCCGGTCGGCGTCTGACTGTTAAATCCGACGATGCCGGTTCGTTTCTGCGCGCGGCGGATATATATGATTCCATGCATGGCGGAAAAATCAGCATTGAAGGTGCTTATGACGATAAGAAAAAAGACCCAATTCTGAATGGCCGCGTTTTAATTACCAATTTTTCGGTCAAGGATGCGCCGATTTTGGCAAAATTGCTGAATCTTTCTTCCTTGCCTGGAATTTTACAAAATCTTTCCGGCGAAGGAATCGGTTTTGAAAAGCTCGCGGCCGATTTTAAATTGCAGAACGATCTGGTCAGCGTCAAAAAAGCCCGCGTCAGCGGATCGTCGATCGGATTGAAAGCCGATGGCAATATCGATTTAAATCGCGGCTTGTTCGATTTGGATGGGGTTCTGATTCCGGCCAATTCGATCAATAAAATCATTTCCGATATTCCGCTGGTGGGCACGATTTTGACCGCAGGCGGCGAGCAACCGTTGTTTGCTTTTACCTATAGTATTAAGGGTCCAACCGGCGCGCCGCGCGTAAGCGTGAATCCATTATCCGCCCTGACGCCTGGAATTTTGCGCGAAGTATTTGAAAACTAATTATATTTATAGAAATAATATTCCAAAAACCGGTCATTTAATATCGATTGATTGGCTTAAAAATCATTGATATAGAAACAAAAATTTTATTGGAGGGAATAATGAGAAACAATACAGCCTTAGCATGGGCATTGTCCGCTGCTGCCATTTTTACTTCGCCAGGTGTGGCATTTGATGGCACCGCCGCAGATCCAAGAAATGCGCTTCGCAATCCACCCACCAAACTTGATTTGAACAAGCTTATTGTTCAGGAAGTGCCGAAGGATGAAAACTCTACGGCAATCAATATATCCCAGGCTGTTAATGACAAGCAAATCGGAAGATTCGATATCTGTTGGATGGGCATTCGCGTAAATGCGATTGTTCCCCAGCGTTTTATTCAAGACGGTAAAATTGTTGAAAATGACAAATTACCCGCAGAATTAAAGCCGTCATTCTCCGATTGGTTGCAAGGGCATACGAGGTCTTATGAAGCGGCTATTTTCGGACAAAAAGAAGCCGACGCCCAACAGGCAATCAATAACTGCGTTTTTCTGCGCCAATCCATTAAACCCACCGATAAAATATTTCTAGACCAAGCTTTGCTTAGTGCAATGGAGGCGCTACAGAAGGCGTCTGTGACCAAAGATCAAAAGCCGGAAGAGCTTCAAAAAGCATTGGCCAGGGTTATGGCTTTAACCTCGGTCGGCGCCGACGTGCGTCAGTCCGTTCTAAAGCGGGATAATGCTGGAAATATAGTGATCGATCAAAATGGTAAGTCGGTTAATACCAATCTGTCTGAAATCATTCAGCCGCTTTTGCCGGCTGGCGCAAAATTATTTCCGAACTGCTTTTTGAATTATGGATATGTGATAGATCTAAGCGAATTTCTGCCTGCTTTAAGCAAGGCGGCAAAAGAGCAGAATCCGATGCCTTGGAACGATAAGTTTCCCGCATTTGTTCAGCGCGCGGTTGATTCTGGAAATTTGCCGCCAAAAAATTTGATCAGCTTTATGTTGTTTCTAGATTGGAAAAATGTTCCCGATGCCGCTGCTGCGGAAATGGCAGAAACGCTTAAAAATAGCAAATTTCCAGAGGTCGTTTTGGTTGCCGGAGAAATTGCAAATCGGGCGAAGTTTGCAGACAACAATTATAAACCGCTTCGCGATCGTTTAGTTAGCATTCGCGATACCGGCAGGCCTGAAAAAGATAATGGGGCCAAATTAGAATTTAAACCGATAGAATTTAAATTTAATCCTGGCAATAACGGACGCTAATCAACCAATCTTCAACATCGCACACTTTTTTGCCTGTGGGTTTCTGGGCATTTGCTATCCGCACTATTCACCCTATATTAAGTTTCGAATAGTTATTAATTGAAGGAAGCGGCAAGTGTCTTTTATCATAGATCCCGGCGTTAAAATCGGCCATGTGCATTTAAAAGTCGCGGATTTGGAACGCGCGCTTGGATTTTATTGCGGTGTTCTGGGGTTTCAAATCAAAGCGCGCTATGGGCGCGAGGCCGCCTTTATCGCCGCCGGCAATTATCACCATCATATCGGCCTTAATACCTGGGAAAGTTTGGGAGGAACGCCGCCCGCGCCAGGCACCACAGGGCTTTATCATTCCGCGATTTTATATCCTAGCCGCGCCAAGCTGGCCGAGGCATTGCGGCGCGTATTAGACGCCGGGATCGCGCTCGATGGTGCCAGCGATCATGGCGTCAGCCATGCCCTTTATCTGCGCGATCCGGATCAGAACGGCGTTGAACTATATTGGGATAAACCAGAAAATGAGTGGCCTCGCAAACCGGATGGCAGCATCGATATGTATACGCGCCGTTTGGATTTGGATGCGTTGCTGAAAGAATCGCCGGTTTAAATCACGATTTTAAAACAAGGCCGATTTTTTTCTTGCCTGCGCTGACTTTTGCGCCATTTCCACCGCCGAAATCTTGCGCGGAAAAATTATACAACTCATTGTCTATTGGCTTATCGTTCACTTTGACGCTGTTGGATTTGATCAGGCGGCGTGCTTCGCTTTTGCTGGCGGCGAATTGCAATTGAACCAGCGCATCGGCCAGGGAATCGGATTGAATTTCGATTTTCGGAATATCGCCGCCAATGCCGCCTTCCTCGAACACTTTGCGTGCGGTTTCGGCCGCATGCGATGCCGCATCCGCGCCGTGGCATAGTTTAGTCACTTCGGTCGCGAGAATTTTCTTTACGTCGTTCAGCTCGCCGCCTTGTGCTTTTTCCAGGCGCGCAATTTCATCCATTGGCAGTTCGGTAAACAGGCGCAGGAATTTGCCCACGTCGGCGTCTTCGGTATTGCGCCAATACTGCCAGAAATCGTATGGTTGCAGGCGTTCCGCGTTCAGCCATACCGCGCCCGAAGCAGTCTTGCCCATTTTCGCGCCGCTGGATGTCGTCAGTAGCGGACAGGTCAGGCCGAACACATCGCGCTGGGAAATGCGCCGCGCCAGATCGACGCCGCTGATGATATTGCCCCATTGATCCGATCCGCCCATTTGCAGATTGCAACCATAACGCCGCTGCAATTCGACGAAATCATATCCTTGCAAAATCATGTAATTGAATTCCAGGAACGATAGAGGCTGCTCCCGTTCCAGGCGCAGTTTCACCGAATCCATGGTCAGCATGCGGTTGATGGAAAAATGCCGCCCCACATCGCGCAGAAACGGAATATATTCGAGTTTATCCAGCCAATCGGCATTATTGACCATAATGGCGTCCTGCTTGCCGTCGCCGAATTTCAAATAATTGCCGAACACGCGCTTGATGCTGGCCATGTTCGCGGCGATGACTTCGTCGGTCAGCAATTGGCGCGATTCGTCTCGGCCGGATGGATCGCCGACCTTGGTCGTGCCGCCGCCCATCAGCGCGATAGGCTTGTTACCGGTTTTTTGCAGCCAATGCAGCATCATGATCGACAGCAAATGCCCGACATGCAGCGAATCGGCGGTGCAATCATAGCCCACATAGGCGACCACTTCGTTTTTATGCGCCAGCGCGTCCAATGCCACGAGATCGGTGCCTTGGTGAATAAAGCCGCGCGATTGCAAGATATTTAAAAATTCGGATTTGTATGTCATGCTTTGCTTTGCCAGTTTTAAAAGAGCCATATACTATAATATTGCCATGACAGAATCCAGTCCACTTTACAACATTATCGGCCTTATGTCCGGCACATCTATGGATGGTGTGGACGCGGCTTTTATTCAAACAGACGGCGAAAACCGGCTGGTTTTTGGGGCGGGGCACTATTTGGCCTATCCGGCGGATTTTCAAAAACGGCTGGAATCGGTTTTGGGCGGCAAGGGCGATGTGGCTGGCGTTGCCGCCGAACTGACCCAATTCCATATCCGCGCGACGCGGGAATTATTGGCGACTCTGGGCAAAAATCCGGGCGAGGTCGATTATCTGGGATTTCACGGCCATACGATCTTTCACGATCCCAAAAATAAAAAAACGTTACAAATTGGCGATGCGGAAATGTTGGCGCGCGAAACCGGAATCAAGGTTGTTTATGACTTCCGGTCGGACGATGTTGCGGCGGGTGGACAGGGTGCGCCGCTGGTCCCTATATTTCATCGGGCGTTGTGCCGTGATTTGCCGAAACCGGTTGCGGTTTTGAATATTGGAGGTGTTGCCAACGTGACGTATATCGGCGCGAACGGCGAATTGATCGCGTTTGATACAGGGCCAGGCAATGCCATGATCGACGATTGGATACGGCAACATAGTAATCAAACATTCGATGAAAACGGTGAGACCGCGCGGCGCGGAAAAATAGATGTTGGAATATTGGCGGAATTTTTGGCCGATTCTTATTTCACGCAAACGCCGCCCAAATCGCTGGACCGGGATCATTTCAATGTATCGCTGGTGCGGGATTTGAATCTGGCCGATGGCGCGGCGACATTGGCCGCATGCACGGTGCAATCCATTATTGCCGCCCAAAGTTTCTTTCCATCCGCGCCATTGCAATGGATTGTATGCGGCGGCGGACGGAAAAATAGATTCTTGATGGATTCGCTGCGCGCCGTGTTGCCGCATGTTAAAAATGCCGATGAATTAGGATGGAACGGCGATTTGATTGAAGCACAGGCATTTGCCTATCTGGCCGCGCGCGTCATACGCGGCTTGCCGATCAGCTTCCCCGGCACGACCGGCGTGAAACAGCCGTTAACGGGCGGAAAAATCTTTTTAAAATAGTTAAGCGCGGCGTGTACGCACACGAACCGGTTTGGCTGGCTGCATGGACTCGATCAGATATTTATCGACCGTGCCGCATAATTCATCCAAATGTTCGGTGAAATAATGATTCGCATCTTTGATTTCGTGATGCGTGATCGTAATGCCCTTTTGCGCGGATAATTTTTTGACCAAATTTTGCACCGCGCCTTCGGGAATAATTTCATCCTGTCCGCCGGACACCATCAAGCCCGAAGATGGGCATGGCGCCAAAAATCCGAAATCGAATAATCCTGCTGGCGGAGCGACAGAAATAAATCCGGCGATTTCCGGACGGCGCATCAATAACTGCATGCCGATCCAGGCGCCAAACGAAAACCCGGCAATCCAAACACTTTCAGCATTTGGGTTATAGGTTTGCAACCAATCAAGCGCTGCGGCTGCATCGGCCAATTCGCCTTCGCCCCGGTCGAAATTGCCTTGGCTGCGTCCGACGCCGCGATAATTAAACCGCAGGGTGGAAAATCCGCGTTTCAAAAATGTTTGATACAAGGCATAAACCACCTTGTTATTCATCGTGCCACCGTGCAGTGGATGCGGGTGCAACATCACGGCGATCGGACAAGTTTTGCTCGGACCATGCTGGTAACGGCCTTCGATACGGCCGGATGGGCCGTTAAAGATGACTTCAGGCATCAAACACCTCAAAAAATCGTTTATTTTCAATAATATAGTTCAAGCGAAAGGCCATAAAATTCTTGCGGGATTATAGTTGACTGTTTTACTCAACATTATTATATATGGCTTATACTGTAAACAATACCAAGGCTATTGCTATAAAAGCCTTACAAGGCTGCGGACTATAACGAAACATGCCAGAAAAGGCAAGAAAAACCGTAGATAGGGGTTAAGTCATGCGATTAGGTACCAAAGGACGATATGCGGTAACGGCATTGGTGGATATAAGCCGCCAATGCGCCCAGGATGGCACGGATAAGCCTGTAAGCCTCGCGTCCATCGCCGCGCGTCAGGAAATATCGTTGTCGTACCTGGAACAGTTATTTTCAAAATTAGGCAAACGCGGCTTGGTCAAAAGCATGCGTGGCCCAGGCGGCGGATTTTGTTTGGCTAAGTCCGCGGAAGAAATTCTGATTTCCGATATTGTGGATGCGGCCGACGAACCGATTCGCACCACCAATTGCAATAACGATCCTAACCAAGGTTGCCGCAGCGACAAAAGCCGGTGTTTAACCCATCATTTATGGGAAGAATTGGGCGAAGTGATTCACGATTATTTATCCTCGGTTACTTTGGCCGACGTGGTCAATGGGAAATTATCCGGTGTTAATGGATGTATTGAAAAACAGGATTTAAAATTCATTCCAATGCAAAAGGAAAAATTGGTCAATGCGTGATGTGGTTTACATCGATTACAACGCGACTTCCCCGCTGCGTCCGGCGGTGCGGGAGGCTATGGCCGCTGCGATGACCGTTCCGGGCAATGCCTCGTCTATTCATGCTTTTGGCCGCAAAGCGCGCCAAAAAGTAGAATCCGCTCGGTTGGAGATCGCGGAATTTATCGGCGCCAATGCAAACCAGATTATTTTCACTTCCGGCGGTACCGAAGCGAACAATACCGCCATTCAATGCACGGGGCGCAAGCGTGTTTTAGTGTCGGCGATCGAACATGATTCGGTGCGTTTGGTAAATAAGAATGCGGAAATTATTCCGGTCGATCACAACGGTACTGTACGGCTGGATTTGTTGGAGCAAATGCTGGTGGCGAATAGCGAGCCTGCATTGGTATCGGTTATGCTGGCGAACAATGAAACCGGCGTGATCCAACCGGTCAAACAAATTGCCGAAATAGCCAAAAAATATGGCGCGTTGGTGCACACGGATGCTGTGCAGGCGCTGGGCAAAATGCCAATTAACTTTGCCCAACTGGGTGTCGACTTGATGACAATTGCCGCGCATAAATCCGGCGGTCCGCAAGGCATAGGCGCGCTGGTTTTTACCGATGCGGTTCCGCTGATGGCGCTGATACGTGGCGGCGGTCAGGAACGTTCGCGCCGTTCAGGCACGGAAAATATCGTGGCAATCGCCGGATTTGGCGCCTTGATCGGCGAATTGAAACAAAGAATGGCAACCGAGATTTTGGTTATGCGCCGTTTGCAACAGCAATTGGAAAGCGCGATTGTTAAAAACAGCACCGTTAAAATTGCCGGCATGGATGCGCACCGTTTGCCGAATACGACTTGTTTAATTTGGCCGGCGATGAAAAGCGATATGCAATTGATGCGCCTCGATATGGCTGGCGTCGCGGTCAGCGCGGGATCGGCCTGTTCATCGGGAAAAATTAAACCGTCGCAGGTATTGCAGGCGATGGGGTATGGCGCGGATGTCGCCGATTGCGCCTTGCGCGTATCGACGGGATGGAACAGCGATGCGCACGATATCGAGGATTTTTTGGTTAATTATTTATCGTTAGATCAGAATTATTCTAAGTCGAATTTAAAAGCAGGATAAGGAACGAAATTATGGGAATGGCAGTAAAAAAAGAAATTAATTTAGAACGCGCGCAAAGCCGTACGATGGCCGCGCCGACGCAAAAACCGGTGTACCTGGATTACCAGGCGACCACGCCCATGGATCCGCGCGTTCTGGACGCGATGATGCCGTATTTTACCGAAAAATTCGGCAATCCGCACAGCCGTAATCATTTATTCGGCTGGGAAGCGGAAGACGGCGTGGAAACAGCGCGCGAGCAAATCGCGTCCCTGATCAATGCCGATCCAAAAGAAATCGTGTTTACATCCGGCGCGACCGAATCGAACAATTTGGCGATCAAAGGCGCGGCACAATGTCACAAAAACAAAAAAAACCACATCATCACTTGCGTTACCGAACATAAATGCGTTCTGGATTCTTGCCGCCATTTGGAACAAGAAGGTTTCACGGTCACATACTTGCCGGTGAAACAAAACGGCTTGATCGATTTGAACGAATTGAAAAACGCCATTACCGATAAAACCGTATTGGTGTCGATTATGGCGGTGAATAATGAAATCGGCGTGATTCAGGATTTGGCTGCGATTGGCAAAATCTGCCGCGAACGTGGCGTATTTTTCCATACCGATGCGGCGCAGGCCGCCGGCAAAATGCCGATGGATGTTGAGGCAATGAATATCGATATGATGTCGATTTCCGGCCATAAAATTTACGGACCAAAAGGCATCGGCGCGCTGTATGTGCGCCGCAAGCCGCGTGTGCGTCTGATGGCTTTGATTTCCGGCGGCGGACAGGAACGCGGCATGCGGTCGGGCACTTTGCCAACGCCATTATGCGTTGGCTTGGGCAAGGCGTGTGAGATCGCGCAGAATGAAATGGCATCCGAATCAGAACGGTTGAAAAAACTGCAAGACCGGTTTTTGAACGGCATTCGCAAAGAATTGGATCAGATTTATATCAACGGCGATATGGAACACCGCATTCCAGGAAATTTGAATATCTCTTTTGCCTTCGTCGAAGGCGAATCGTTAATGATGGGCATTAAAAACCTGTCGGTGTCGTCGGGTTCTGCCTGTACTTCCGCGTCGCTGGAACCGTCTTATGTATTACGCGCGCTGGGCGTTGAAGAAGAATTGGCGCATACATCGCTGCGTTTGGGTTTTGGCCGCTTTACGACCGAATCCGACATTGATAAAGCAGTGCATGATATCACCAGCGCCGTAAAAAAACTGCGCGCCATGAGTCCGTTATGGGAAATGGTGCAAGAGGGTATCGATTTGAAATCTATCCAATGGGCGGAGCATTGATATGGTAGCGATTGCAATCAAAGCGGTAACAAGTTTCGAACAAAAAGGCGCCGATGGGCCGGATGTTGTGAACGTCGAGGTTAGTTTTGGAACGCAGGACGGCAAGATAGTCGGCGTTCAGGTTTGCGAGTGCAATACAACCTTTCAAAGAGTGGCCGGGTTAGAAGGATTGGCAGATAGAAGAAACACCGCGGCGGAAGGCGTGTTGGAAGGTGGCAGTTTGACAATAACGGGTGCAGTAATGCAATTGGATCCCACTTTGGAACAGCGTCTGGCAATGGCTCTTCGTAACGGAGAGCAAGTATCCGCTCTCTTAGTTGCAATAAACGATGCTCTGCGGAGACAACAGCTTCAATAAGATAAAAGGAGAAATACCATGGCTTATAGCGAAAAATTAATCGAACATTATGAAAATCCACGGAACATAGGTTCCCTGGATAAGAACGATAAAAATGTCGGCACCGGTTTGGTCGGCGCGCCGGCTTGCGGTGACGTGATGAAACTCCAAATCAAAGTCAATGATGCCGGTATCATCGAAGACGCGAAATTTAAAACATTCGGCTGCGGTTCGGCGATTGCATCGTCTTCGCTGGCAACCGAATGGATTAAAGGAAAATCGGTGGACGAAGCCGCGCAAATTAAAAATACTGAAATTGCGCAGCATTTGGCCTTGCCGCCAGTGAAAATTCACTGCTCGATCTTGGCCGAAGACGCGATCAAAGCCGCGATCAAAGATTACAAAGCGAAAAACGATAAACAGGACGCCGCGTAAATGACCGATTGCACGACCGAATCCAAAGATCTTCCTGCCGCACCGCAAGGCGCGGTAAAAACCCGCGCTGCCCGGCCGAAAATGCCGGCATTGACCATTACCGATGCGGCGGCAGAACGCGTTCGCAAATTATTGGATGCGCGCGGCAAGCCATCGGCCGGTATTCGCATCGGCGTTAAGGCGCGTGGATGTTCCGGCATGACCTATACATTGGAATATGCCGATGCGCGTGATCCGATGGACGAAGTGGTCGAAGATAAAGGCGTTACGATTTTGATTGAACCGAAAGCGACCCTGTTTTTGCTTGGCACCGTAATGGATTATGTCGAAGACAAATTGCAGTCCGGGTTCAAATTCACCAACCCGAATGAAAAAGGCCGTTGCGGTTGCGGCGAATCGTTTCACGTTTAATGGGTTTCATATGCCAGTGGTTAAATCCAATAATCCTTTACCGATGGGCAAAAGCGCCTGCTGGTCTTGCGCTGAAAATCAGCGTTTAGAATCTTTATTCTGCCCGTCCTGTCATGCGGTGCAGCCGCCAACCGCAAAAAATTATTTTGAATTGCTGGGTATCGTGCAGGATTTTACGGTCGATCTTGGGCAATTGGAAAAAAATTATATTGAATTGCAGAAAAAACTGCATCCAGACCGGTACGCGAATAAAACCGGCCAGGAAAAATTGCTGGCGCAAAGCCAGGCGGTGGATATCAACGAAGCATACCACACCTTAAAAGACCCAATGCTGCGCGCCAGTTATTTATTGCGTTTAAATGGCATCGAATACGATGTTCAAAAAGAACGCACCATTCACGATGCCGAACTTTTGACCGAAATGATGGATCGGCGCGAACAAGTATCGGAAATAACCGATTCGGACGGATTTGATGCGGTATTGGCGGAATTATCCGGTGAAATGGATAGCCAATATCGTTTGATTGCCGATTTTATTAAAACGGCAAATTGGAATGGCGTTAAAGAATTGCTATTGCGCCAGCAATATTTGCAGAAATTACAAAAAGATATTCGGGAACGCCAAGCCCAGTTGCTTGGGAGCGGGTTATGATCGGCCTGCTGCAAATTCATGAACCTGGCCAAACGCCGGCGCCGCACGCCAATGAACAAGGCGTGGCGATTGGCATTGATTTGGGCACCACCAACACCGTGGTGGCGTTTTCGCACGGGCAAAAAGCGGAAATTATTTCCAATAAAACTGGCGAGGGGTTGATTCCGTCAGTTGTTGCCTATGATAAAAATGGCGTGAATGCCGTTGGCAAGGCTGCTATCCACGCGCCAAATTCTATCCGGTCGATCAAACGCCTGATGGGCAAAAGCGCAGATCAGATTGCCGGTGTGCAAGGAATCGAAGCCTATCCGATCGATCGTGCGCAAACCGGCATTATCCGCCTGAATGTGGCGGGGCAATCCCTGACACCAATTCAAGTTTCGGCAGAGATTTTAAAAGCCGCCAAAGCGCAAGCGGAACAGGCTTTGGGTAAAAAGGTTGACCGGGCGGTTATTACAGTGCCCGCTTATTTTGACGATGCGGCCCGCACCGCAACCCGCGATGCCGCGCGAATTGCCGGGATCGATGTTTTGCGTCTTTTAAATGAACCGACCGCGGCGGCGGTGGCCTATGGCCTAGAAAACGCCGCCGAAGGCGTTTATGCCATTTACGATCTGGGCGGCGGCACGTTCGATGTATCGATTCTGAAATTGGAACGCGGCGTATTCCAGGTAATTGCAACCGGCGGCGATACGGCCCTGGGCGGCGATGATTTTGACAAAGCGATAGTGGAATTTTGGTCCGCGCAAAAGAAAATAAATCTGACGGCGGCTAATTTGCAGGAAATATTGTTGTCGGCGCGTCAGGCGAAAGAAGCGCTGACAACGCAAGATTTATGGGAAAGTGAAAATTTAAAATTATCGCGCATGGAATTTGAAAATATTGCCGGGAAATTGATTGCGCGAACATTGAATATTTTCTCCCGCGTGTTGCTGGATGCTCAATTGAGCAAAGCCGGAATTAAAGATATTGTTTTGGTCGGCGGTTCGACGCGCGTGCCGCTGGTACGGCAGAAACTGCTGGAGTTTTTTGGCAAGGCGCCATTATGCAATTTGAATCCCGATACGGTGGTTGCGGCTGGCGCCGCCATTCAGGCCGAAGCATTGACATCAGGCAGCGATCATTTATTGCTGGATGTTTTGCCATTATCGCTGGGCGTTGAAACCTATGGCGGACTGGTGTCGAAAATTATCGATCGCAATACGCCGATTCCGGTGGCTAAGGCGCAGGAATTTACCACGTATCAAGACGGGCAGGGCGCAATGGCGATTCATGTGCTGCAAGGTGAGCGGGAAGCGGCATCCGATTGCCGGTCGCTGGCCAAATTTGAATTGCATGGCATTCCGCCGATGACCGCTGGCGTGCCGCGTATTTTGGTGACTTTTACGGTGGATGCCGATGGGCTTTTGACCGTCAGCGCGACCGAAAAAACCACCGGCCAATTGCAACGGATCGAGGTTAAGCCGACCTATGGCATCACCGAAGACGAAATGGCGCAAATGTTGCGCGATTCGATGATTCACGGGGCCGAGGATATGCAAAAACGCCTTCTGGCAGAGGCGCGGATCGAGGCTGAACGGCTGATCCATGCCGTAAACGAAGCGCTGAAATTGGATGGAAATATGCTGTCCGCTGCGGAGTATGCAAAATTATCGGAATCTGCTAAAACATTGGCGGATTTATTGCCATCGGCCGGACGCGAGAAAATCAATCAAATGGCCGAGGTTTTGGAGCATGAATTTTTACCCTTCGCGCAAATGCGGCTGGACCGCGCCATTGCGCAGAATTTGGAAGGGCGGAAAATCGGCGATGTGGAATTAGGAACTTAGAAATCAAAGTGGAGAAAAAATAAAATGCCAAAAATGACTTTTATCGATCAATCCGGAAACCGCAAAGAAGTCGAAGCGCCAAATGGCTTGTCGGTTTTGGAAATCGCGCATCGCAATGACATCGATCTCGAAGGTGCGTGCGAAGGCTCGCTGGCCTGTTCAACTTGCCATTGCATCGTCGCGCAGCAGGATTACGAACGTTTGGAACCGGCAACCGAAGAAGAGGAGGATATGTTGGATCTTGCCTTCGGCCTGACCCATACCTCGCGTTTGGGTTGCCAAATCATTATGAAAGACGAATTAGATGGTTTGACCGTCACGCTGCCTGCCGCGACGCGCAATATGCAAGTGGATAAGAAGGCCGGCTAGTATGGCAAAACCGCTTCGTTGGACCGATACGCGTGATATCGTTTTTGCACTGGAAGAAAAATATCCGGATGTCGATATTATGCAAATCCGTTTCACCGATTTGCATAAATGGGTGCGGGAATTGCCGGATTTTGCGGATGATCCGAACAAATCCAACGAAAAGATTTTAGAAGCCATTCAAATGACTTGGCTGGATGAACGCGATTAGCGCGGAAATGATATGAACTCCCTTGGCATCAACAAAGAACCGAAAGATACGCTGGTCGTCGTAGCGATGTCGGGCGGCGTGGATTCGTCGGTTGTGGCCGGGTTGTTGCATGAACAAGGTTATCGTGTTATCGGCATCACGCTGCAATTATATGATTACGGCATGGCGGTTGGGAAAAAGGGCGCGTGCTGCGCGGGCCAGGATATTTACGATGCCAAGATGGTGGCCGATAAATTGGGCATCGCGCATTATGTTTTGGATTATGAATCAAGATTCAAACAAGATGTGATCGATGATTTTGCCGATTCATATTTGCGCGGCGAAACCCCTGTGCCATGCATCAAATGCAATCAAACCGTGAAATTCCGCGATCTGGTTAAGGCCGCGCGCGAACTTGGCGCGGATTGCCTGGCGACCGGACATTATGTGCGCCGGGTGATGGGCGAAAATGGCGCGGAAATGCATGCAGGCGCCGATATGGGCCGCGATCAAAGTTATTTTTTATATACGACCTTGCAAGATCAATTGGATTATCTGCGCTTTCCGCTGGGCGATTTATCGAAAGACGAAACCCGCGCGATGGCTGGGCGCATGGGATTGGCGGTTGCCGATAAACCCGACAGCCAGGATATTTGTTTTGTTCCAAATGGCGATTATGCCAGCGTGGTGATGAAATTGCGCCCGGATGCGGCCGATCCCGGCGATATCGTCGATTTATCCGGCAACGTGCTGGGCCGTCACGAAGGAATTTTGCATTACACAGTCGGGCAACGCAAAGGGCTTGGCATTGGCGGCCGCAAAGACAGCGATGGCGATGCATTATATGTGATTCGTTTGAATCCGGAATTGAAGCAAGTCGTGGTCGGCCCGCGCGAGGCGCTGGGCAAGGACCGGTTTATGGTTGCCGAAATTAATTGGTTAGGCGCGCGCCCAATCGCGGATGGCGAAAAAGTTTTGGTCAAAATGCGGTCCATGCAGCCATTGCAAGGCGCGACTTTGTACCCGCGTGAAAATAACATGGCCGAGGTGGTATTGGACGAACCGCGCCTTGGTATCGCGCCGGGCCAGGCTTGCGTGTTTTATCGCGGTTCCCATATGCTGGGTGGCGGATGGATCCGGCGGGATTCGGTGGACAGTGGACAGTGGACGGGTAACGGTAAAAATCTCTCTCTTACCCATAAAACAGTTTAAAGTACTGATATTTTACGATATTTTATGATTGACCAGACAGGGCAGAAGCTTTATTTTCTGCCTCTCTGGACACTGTACACTATTCACCGTACACTGTTCACTGGTGTGGCGGGGTAGCTCAGTGGTAGAGCAGCGGACTCATAAGCCGTTGGTCGGTGGTTCAATCCCACTCTCCGCCACCAATTCTATTGACCTTTACCGTCTTACTTCTGTCTTTGTTTCTGCTCCATCGCTTTTTGCATCGCGGGGTCGGCGCAAATGACAGGGGTAGAGGCGTCGCCCATCCAGGCTTTTTCCACCGCATCCTTGAACGCCGCCTTGACCGGATCGGGCAGATCGCTGGCGTCGATTGCATTCATTTCCTTTTCAATGGTGCAGCAGCTCCAGGCGCGGAAAATCTGTGTCGTTTCTTTGGGGGTTAAAGTGCGAACGCCATAACTGCGGTGCGATCCCATAATCATTATTTGCGGCGCGCCATTGCAGATATCCATTTTTTGCACGCCCCATTCCGCGCCGTCGATAAACACCACCTTATTTTCCGGTGACAGTGCAACCAAAACGGTTTTTTCGCTGTTGGGGCAGGCGAGTAAAATACGTTTGTCCGGGTCGAGCGAGGTGATACTGGCGCAATGGGATGAATGATCGTGCAGCAATGGCGGCAAATATACCGCCGATGCTGCCGCCGTAACGGCATAGGCAACGCCAAGCCCTATATTGCGCCGTGTTTTAAGTTTGTTCAGGGTCGTAAGATCGTCGCTCAGCTGATTGAACGATTTGTGCCGCAACGTTGCAGCAAAATCTGGCGCTGGAACACAGGCATCGATCGCGCAACGCCATCCGCATATCGCGCGATGGGCCAATGTACCGGTCCAGAGCGACGCGAATACCATCGTTCCAACGATCCATGGATTCATGACAATTGACGCAAGCGCCGCTCCTGCACCCCAAATTCCCGATGCAATCAAAACGCATGGCAAATGCGGCAACAATACCGATGCGGCAATCGAAATAAATCTTCCAACCGGAGATATGGCCAGTTTTGTGATCATTTTAACGTCCTCCCCGTTGGCGCAGCGCGATACTGATCGCGCCTATGCCGCCGATCTCCAGCAATCCGGCCAGCCCTTCGGCATCTATGCTGCCTGCGCCGGACGCAAATGCGTCTCGTATGTATATTAACGGCTCGTCCAATTCCGTATTTTGATCTGGCGATTCGGCGCGGATGATTTTCGCTTGCCCGGAAATAGAGTTGTTTTCCGCCGGATCGCCGTAAATATTGATATGCACCGATTGTATTTTTTGCGTCAGCAATTGCCGTTTTACGGTATGCACGGCCAACGCGGCTGGAATGGCGGGATTATTGACATCGATCAACAGCACGCCAGGCTGATACCCGACGCGCAATTGCATGTGGCCATCGTCGCCACGGATCAGAAACACGCCGCAACAAGGCTTGGCGAAATTGTCCGGTCCGCTGTTCGGCGGATTTTTCGGCCACCATAATTCTATTTCATGGCTGCGGTCGCCGATTTTCAAGTCGATATGGTGGGCTTGATTGACCAGTTGATAATGATGTGTCAGGCGCGGCGTCAATTGTGCGCGCAACGATTCCAGTTCCGCATCGATTGCAGCGGCGCGGCCGGATAGATTCATTCCGGCCTGCCGCAATTCCGGCAAGCGGCGGGAGATGAAATTCTGGAAAGCGGAGTTAGCCGTAACGCTGGCTTCGGGCAAGAACAGAGGCCTGATGCCCATAAAAGCGCCTGGCGCGATAAAACTGTAATGTTGTTGTGTCATGATTTATTTCTCCTGATTTAAGTTCTTTGTTTCGATGCGCGGAATTTAGCCAATGGATTAGATGGTTTTACTTCGCCGGGTTTCGATTCCGCGGTTAATGGCGTGGCTTGATTTGCGGTATTGATGGCCGCTGGCGGGGTGGTTTCTTTACAGCAATCGGCCACTTCGCCGGTCATGATTCCTGTTTGAGGATTGGCAGGTGCGGCGCCAGGCATGCTGAAATCGAATGCCTGCGTGGGTGGTTTGTTTATGCCCGAATTGGTATTTATGTTGCCTGGTTCCGGTAATTGTTGATTCGGCGGTTTTGCCGCCTGTTCTTGGATTGGTTTCGATTCTTGTCTGAATGCGGTTTCCGGTTTCGCCGCCGGTTGCGCCTCGGCAATACGGCTTGTACTTTTTGTCGTTATATCTGGCCTGGACGTTTCTTTTGCCGGCTCCAAAGCGAGGTTTTGGGCCGGTTGTAGGTTGGGGGCGGCTGCGTGTCGCGTGTCTGGTATGGTTGATTTTGGCGTGTTTATTTCCGGTTGGCGGATCTGATCTTGTGTAGGGAGATTATAGGATAATGCGGTTTTTACCGGTGTTTGCGTTGAAATCGGGCTCGATTCCCTTAGTGGGGTTGCAATAATTGGCGCCGTTGGCCGCTCGATGCTCGAAGGAATAGAAATATTGGATGGCGGCGCCGGAACGACATTCACCGCACGATATGCGTGTTGTTCGGTCATTCTGGTGTCGGCAGCCTGTAATTGCGGGGGTGGCGATTGGCCTCGCATCGATATCGCACGCGCCGATTCCGGCCGTAACAAGGGCGGCGATATGGCCCGGTCGATGTTGATAAGGGTTTCGGCGAATATTTTCTGCACGCTAGGCGGAATAGGAGTGTCTGGAACGGCAATTCGTTGCCGCACGGCCGATAGATGCACGATACCTGCCGCCGCTTCGTTGGTCCGTGGTATACTTACATCAGTGGCGAAAACAGGCGCGATGGGGCTTGGCGGCACTTTTATGCCAATATCCTGCCGCTTGTTATTTTGTGTGGTTGATTCGGCCAACGGTTTTATTTCCAGTGGTTTTATTTCCAGTGGTTTTATTTCCAGTCTGGCAGACGGAACGCCGGATGGCCGTGTTGCGGCGCTGTTTGCCGCATTTATGAAGGCGGCCGAAATTTTTGGCGGCAATAACGTTTGGCGGATTGTTTGTAAGGTCGTTTGAACTCTGCCAACGGCGTGTTGCGGCCGTGCGGCATTCGATATAACGGTTGAAGCGGCTGTTGCCGGATGTTTGGATGTTGCTTGCGTTATCGGAATGGCCAAGCGGACCAGTTCGCGGACGGTTTTTTCAACGCTGGGGCTAAGCGGATATTTTTCCAGACGTATAGCAAGATCCGCAACCAATTGGCGCATGGCCGGTTGCGCCTGGGAAACCATTTGACTGGCCGCGATTGCCGCCAATTGAACGAATGGCGCGCGCTGTGGCAGCTGCGGCGCGTTTTGCAATTGCAATTTTGCGGTTGTAATGGCGGCGCGGTTTTCCGGGCGACTTAAAATTTCCGCAATTGCCTGCGCTTGCCGCGATTCCGGCAACCGCATAGCCTGCTGCAATTGGACCGATATGTTTTGCAGTTGGCGCAACAATTGCGCTTGGGCGAATTGTATGTGATCTTGATTGGCGATTTGTTGTTGCTGCAGAATCATCAACAATTGTATCGTCAATAAAGTCCGCATTCCCCCGCGCCTGCCGCGATAAGAATATAATCCATCCGGCAGCGATTCCAGCCAGGATTCTTCGAAGTCCATTTGCTGAATCAAATGGCTGTCCAGCATTTTCAGGATATTTTCCAACAATAATTCTGGCGTTTCGGCGGATTCGTTTTCTTCTGTATTTTGTGTTTTGTCCCTCGTATTCCCATCCGGTTTCAAAATATCCGGGCGCACGCCGGTATGATCGTCTTCTATGGCGAAAGAAGCGGAATCAATCGATGCGCCAGCGGATTTTCCGGCACCCGTGCGGGTAATTTCGCCCATTCCGCCTGCAAAATCGTCCAGGGTTTCGGCTATTTTCCGGCCGACATTATGTTTTTTAATGGCGTTCATTACGCTATATCCAAAAATCGTTGAATAGGCGCTGCAGGCGGCAAGGCCGCCATCAGCGCAGATGCAATTTATTGATTGATGGAGATAGGCGGGGCGCGGGATTGAAATTGGGTATTTAGAAACCTGGCGATAAATTCAATTTGCCAAACTCCAGACCAAACCGCGATTTGTGGAATAATTTTGACAATTTCAACCACAGGCAGGGTCGAGAACGATATTAACCCGGCAAAGTCACAGATATTTTTGCCGGTTTGATTGCCGTTGTTGGGGTGCGACCCAGAATCCCAATTGATGGTTTTTGCGCCGCCCGGCGTGCAAATGGTAATTTTAAAAATCCCGGACGATACATCGGGCATATAGCCAATTGGAACCAACGACCGCAGCAATAAAGCGGCGATCAGAAAATAATATATAACGGGATTTAAACGGTTGTTGGTCACGCCGATATTACTACGGCGAAATGGGCTGGGTTGCAATTAATAATTTAACCGGAATTATATTGCAATTTCAGAGGTAAATTGAAAAAACCGGGGTAAATGCCCCGGTTTTTCCTACGGTTCTATCCGGCCATTTTCAGAACCAGATAATCTTCATAGGCAATCGGCCGTTCGCCGGCTTGCATGCGGTCGGTATAAATAATGCCATTCATGTGATCAATTTCATGCTGAATGATTCGCGCCGACCAGGAAGTAAAAGCTTGCTCCTTAGTGGTGAAATCTTTTTGCAAATAACGCGTTAAGATACCGTAAGGACGCGCCACGCGGCCGCGAACATCAAAGAAGCTAAGGCAACCTTCATATTCACTGGATACTTGGGCGCTGGCTTCCAGAATTTCTGGATTAGCCATGTGTATGTATCCGCGTTGCGGTGTCCAAATAATGCACATGCGTAACGGAATGCCTATTTGTATGGCAGACAGCCCCAACGAATTGCGAAAATCGTGAATGGTTCGCAATTCTTCCATAATAGATTCCATTTTGCGCCAGACTTGTTCTGCTTCGCTGCGGTTATTTAGATCTATCGGTTTGGAAGTTTCGCGTAAGGAATTATGGGAACAATCGACAATCGCCGGGTGCAGACTGCGATGGTTCGGTGGATGGTTGTTTTGTGAAACATAATGTAATGTAGCCATAGGTAACTCCCTGATCTGATTTGTTATTCTCTTGCGCCCAGTTAACAAAATTCACTTTAAAAATGCGTGAAGGATTTGTGAAGTTTTGATGACTAGGTGGCTAGAAAAACACCGGCTATAATCTAAATATTCAACTGCTGAAGCGGTTTTCGTCTATAGTGCAATGCATATAAAAATCCTCTGTCTTTTTTGTGAAGGAGTATCCAAATGCGCAATTCTGCAACATCTTATGGCTTGCCGAGCAAAATTCTACACTGGCTGATGGCGGTTTTGATCGTCGGCCTGTTTGCAGTTGGCCTGTATATGGCTGATCTGGAAATGTCGCCGGACAAATTGAAAATTTATGGGCTGCATAAATCGATTGGCATTACGGTTCTCGCTTTGGTGATCGTGCGTTTGGTTTGGCGTCTTTCGAATCCGGTGCCGGAAAGTGCCCCGGGATTGAGCAAATTAGAAAACAGCGCGGCAACCGCGGCGCATTATGCTTTGTACGCGTTGATTTTTTTAATCCCGATAAGCGGCTGGTTGATGTCATCCTATGCGGGATTTCCCGTATCGGTATTTGGATTGTTCACTTTGCCGCCGCTGGCCGCGCCGGACAAAGCGATGGTAGACGAGATTAAAGAATGGCATGAATCGCTTGCCTGGATGGTGATATTGTTGGCGGCGGCACATGCTGGCGCCGCGCTGTACCATCATTTTATCCGCAAGGATAATGTGTTGCGGCGGATGTGGTTTTAGTGAAAAAAATATCGCGTTTAATATTCATTACTATTGCCTTGATAATGGCATCCGGGATTGCCTGCGCTGAAACGCGTTGGGAAGTCGATAAAGCCAAAAGCAAAATTGGCTTTGCCGCCAGTTACAATGGCGATCCGGTAAATGGGTCTTTTGCCCAATTTTATCCGGATATTGTTTTCGATCCGGGTAATTTGGATGCGAGTGCGATTACGGTAAAAATCCCGATCGCCTCTATCCAGACCAATTACGACGAACGCGATGCGACCGTTCAAATGCAGCCTTGGTTTGACAGTAAATCTTACCCGGAGGCCGTTTTTATTTCGCAAAAAATAATTAAGACCGGCGAGCAGTCTTATCATGCCGATGGTACATTGACGATAAAAGGAATTCAAAAGCCGACCGGATTCGATTTCCATTTCACGGAATGGAAGGAAAATAGAGCCCTGAATATTGTTAATGCTGTAATGCAGGCCGATTTTACCGTGATGCGCAATGATTTCAAAGTTGGCGAAGGCCAGTGGGCCGACGATAAATTAATCGGCAATAAAATCAGCGTACATTTAAGTGTCGCGGCGTCCCGGCCAATAAATTAGGCGGCTTTATCTTTCTTATTTTGCTTGCTGCCCAAGGTCCATGAATGGTTTAACGGTCCGTGGCCGCCGCCGAATCCAGGGGCGGTGCGAATAGCTTCGTAAACATACTGATTGGCAATTTCTACCGCATCTTTCAGTTTCTTTCCTTGCGCCAACCCGGTTGCGATGGCGGAAGCAAGACTGCATCCTGTGCCATGGGTATGGCGCGTCTCGATCCGCGGGTTAGTGTATTCCAACATGTGGCTATCGGTTAGCAGAATATCGGTTATAAGGCCGGAATCCAAATGTCCGCCTTTGATCAAGACCGCTTTAGGCCCATGTTTCAGGATTGCTTTTGCCGCATGTTGCATATCGGTTTTGTTACGAATGTTTATGCCGGACAGAATCTCCGCCTCGGGAATATTGGGCGTAACCAGCGCCGCCAAAGGCAATAGATCCGATTGCAGACTTTGAATGGCTGCTTGCTGAATCAATGGCGCATCGCCTTTGGCAATCATAACGGGATCCACCACCAAAGGCGCCTTGCAATTATGCAATGATTCTACAATGGTTGTAATAACCTCGGCGCTATGCAGCATGCCGGTTTTAATGGTGTCTGCGCCAATATCGTTTAGGCATGCCGCGATTTGCAGGTGCAAAAAATCGGCCGGGACAGGGTGGATACCAGTAACGCCCAACGTGTTTTGCGCGGTAAGGGCGGTGATGGCCGTCATGGCATAGCCGCCAAGCGCGGTAACGGTTTTGATATCGGCTTGGATACCGGCTCCGCCGCTGCTGTCAGATCCGGCGATAATTAGGACTCGGCCTTGCATGCACTAGCCCGCTTTTTTAATTGCGGCGATAATATCGTCGACGACTTTATCCAGTATGGCCTGGTTTTCGCCTTCGGCCATTACGCGCAGCAATGGTTCGGTTCCGGATTTTCGGATCAATAAACGGCCTTTATTGCCCAATGTTTGCTCGCCGGCTTGAATGGCGGTTTTTACGTCTTTGTGATCCAGAATATTGGAATTGGCAATCGATACGTTTTTCAGCAATTGCGGATAAGGCTTGAATCGCTGGCAAATTTGCGATGCTTTTTGTTTCGATTGTACCAATACCGCCAAAACTTGCAGGGCGGCGATTAATCCATCGCCGGTAGTGGCATAATCCGACAATACGATATGACCGGATTGTTCGCCGCCGATATTTAAATCTTTGCTGCGCATTTCTTCGACCACATAACGGTCGCCCACTTTGGTGCGTACCAAAGATAAATTCAATCCTTGTAAAAACTGTTCCAATCCCATGTTGGACATCACGGTGGCCACGACGCTTTTTTGTTTGATGCGGCCATTCTTGGACCAGGATTCGGCAATCATCGCCAGAATCTGATCGCCATCGACGATCTGGCCCAATTCGTCCGCCACAATCAATCGATCCGCATCGCCATCTAACGCAATACCGATATCGGCTTTATGGGTGACCACTTGTTCTTGCATGGCTTCGGGATGAACCGCGCCGCAATCTTTGTTGATATTCAAACCATCCGGCTTGGTGCCAATCGTAATCACCTCGGCGCCCAATTCCCATAATACCGTCGGCGCTGCCTTGTATGCCGCGCCATTGGCGCAATCCACTACTACGCGTAACCCATCTAAACGCAAATCATTGGGGAATGTGGCCTTGGCAAATTCAATGTAACGGCCCAGCGCATCATCCAACCGTTGCGCGCGGCCCAGATCCTCGGACTTGGCGCGTAATTGTTCCGGCGGCAGGTTCATTGCCGCTTCGATTTCCAATTCCTTGGCATCGCTTAATTTATATCCGTCGGGTCCGAATAATTTGATACCATTATCTTGAAATGGATTATGCGAGGCGGAAATCATCACGCCCAAATCGCACCGCATAGCATTAGTTAAATGGGCGATGGCTGGCGTTGGCATCGGGCCAACCAGTAACACGTCCATGCCGGCGGAAATAAATCCGGCGGTCAATGCAGGTTCAATCAAATAACCAGACAGGCGCGTATCCTTGCCAATTAAAACGCGTTTGTGGCCACGCCGGGGGTTGCCATTTTGATGCGATAAAACATACGCTGCGGCCATGGCCACGCGCGTTGCGATTTCCGGGGTCATGGACCCTTCATTCGCCTTGCCGCGAATGCCGTCCGTGCCGAAATATTGTCTTTGGGTCATGGGCAGCAATGTAACCTTTTGCCGGAATATGCGTCAATCCACTGTTCTGTCACGGTTTATTGCCAAATATTATGTCATTAGAAAGCTCGTTGACAAAATTATCTTTTAAAGATACACTTTAATCCAGTCATAAAAAATCAAAAATATCAAGCTAAGGGGGCGTTATGACCGATACTGTCAATTATGCAGAAATGTTTCAGGGTTGGAGCTGCGTGGTGCGCACCGCAGGTTTGTGTGAGGGGTTTAGAGATAGGTTAGACGCCACAATTGCTGCTATGCATATTTTTCCCGCCAATCAGTTGCCGGCCGGAAAAGATTGCAAATTTATAATCTATGCCGATCCGCAGCAAAAAATTCTGGGAATGGTTTTTGGTTCCACAGATATATCGCATGTCGGTATTTATTTAGGCGGTCTTTTGGGCAAAGGCCACGAAGATCCAATGGGTTATGATTTTATCCATGATACGGCCAGCCGTTTAGTATGCGGCGGGTATTATAAAAATGGCATTTTCTGCCAAGCCTCCGGTGATTTGGGGCCAGCACCCAAAGGTTTGTTGGAATTATTTTCAGGCGCTTTGCAGGAATTGGGAATCAAAGGCAATTTCAATCCAGATTTACCGAAACCACAGGAAACCACCTTAATAGAAGCGAAAATAAAATCTAATGTAGCGGCATCAAGCGACAATCAAACGGCTTTAAGAGTAATCCCGGATAACAGCAAACAACGCACTGCTGCTTAGATTAGAAAAAAGCTGCCACCGCGAGTGCTTGCGACGCTTTTTTCACATCATTGACCCGCAATACATCGGCGACCATTCTGCGCATATTGAAAATAAGGGGATTTTTGGAGTTGCAACAGTATCCTTAAAGGACTATAGTGCCTTACCAATAAAAAATGGGATACGAGAGCATGTCTGAATCTGTTGTTAAAAGAATTATAAAAGCGCCTCATATTTACTGGGGCTTTGCCAATTTTTGTTATGGGTTGGCGGCACAAACCACAATGGCCATGATCGGCGCCGGTATTTTAATTGTGGGATCCACCATTAATGTGCTCTGGGGTATTTTGCGCCCTGTCAATAATGATCAGCCACCTGCGCAAAATAAAGCAGTGCGATTTATGGATACGGCTTGCAGTAATCCGGCTTTTTATATGATTTTCGCAGGCGTGACCTTGGGTGGCGTATACGCTACGAATTATGGATATAATACGATTAATGCTTATCGGCAATCAGTATCAGGAATACCGGTTACTGAAACGCAGATGCAAAAAACCCATGCGCAAGTTATCCGTTATAACGGACTGATGTCCGTTGGAACTACTTCCATGATGACGGGTAATTTTTTAATGGCAAATACGTTATTTGTGGCCGCAAGACGGAAAAGAGAAGAAGCTGCTAGATAAGCGCTGTTGCAACTTCCAAAGATTGTTTGGTTTCCTTCACATCATGTACTCGTAGTATATCCGCGCCTTGTTGTACGGCGTGAACGGCTGCGGCCAGGGAGCCAGGCAGGCGTTCCGATGCGGGGATATCGCCATATAATTTGCCGATGAAGGATTTGCGCGAAACGCCGATCAACACGCGGCATCCCAATTGTTTTAGGCGTGGAATATTGCGCAGTAGTTCCAGATTATGCTCGACCGTTTTGCCGAATCCAATGCCGGGATCGACAATGATTTTGTTTTGATTGATTCCAGCTTTCACGCAAACGTCGATGCGTCCAGCCAAATACGCATAAATATCTTCGACAACATTTTTATATTGCGGGTCTTTTTGCATGGTTTCCGGCGTACCCTGCATATGCATTAATACGATTTCCGCCTTGGAATTTTTTACAACATCCAACGCGCCAGGATCGTGGGTCAGGGCGCTGACATCATTGATCATCCGCGCGCCCATATCGATGGCGGCTTGCATCACATCGGCATGGCGCGTGTCGATGGATATAATTTTCCCGCAGTCTTTTAAGGCTTTGATCAACGGAATCGTGCGGTTGATTTCGTCTTCGACCGTAATCGGGCTTGCACCCGGGCGCGTTGATTCGCCGCCAATATCGATAATATCGGCGCCTTCCGTAATTAATTGTTTGGCGTGCTGAGTGGCAGTATTCAGATTTGTAAATTGTCCGCCATCGTAAAAACTATCGGGCGTGACGTTGACGATGCCCATAAGTAAGGTTTCAGGTTTCAGGTGTTGGCTGTCAGGTTTCATATTAGCTGTCGATTGTTGTCAAACCTGATACCTGGAACCAGACACCTGGCGCCTTAAGCCGAAGGCGCATCTGGCGTGCTGGTACCAGCGCCAGGAATGCTGGATTTGCGTTTGCCGGCAGCCCGGTCGGAATGCAGCAAACGATCTTTTTCCAATTTTTCACCGCGCAATACCGCGCGGATTTCATCGCCGGATAAAGTTTCATATTCCAGCAACGCATTAGCAAGACCATGCAATTGATCCATATTGTCTTTCAGGATTTTTTCCGCCTTGGCGTAGGTTTCATCGACCAGCGCCTTGATTTCGGCATCGACCATTTTCGATGTCTCGTCGGACATTGCGCGCGAACGGCCCATGCTGTGGCCCAGGTAAACTTCGTTGTCGGAATCGGCATAGGCCAGGAATCCCAATTTATCGCTCATGCCCCATTCGGTGATCATGCGGCGGGCCATATCGGTGACCATGCGGATATCGGATGATGCGCCGGTGGTTACTTTTTCCTCGCCGAAAATCAATCCTTCGGCGATGCGGCCACCCATGGCGACGCATAAATCGGCCTTTAATTTGGCGCGGGATACCGAATAACGATCGTTTTCCGGCAGGCGCATTACCATGCCCAGCGCGCGGCCGCGCGGGATGATAGTGGCCTTATGAATCGGATCGGAATCGGGATTATGCAAGGCCAGAATCGCATGGCCAGCCTCGTGATAGGCGGTGAGTTTTTTCTCTTCATCGCTCATCGCCATCGAGCGGCGTTCCGATCCCATCATGACTTTGTCTTTGGCGGCTTCGAATTCACCCATGCCGACGGCGCGTTTGCCTTTCCGGGCGGCCATCAGGGCGGCTTCGTTGACTAAATTCGATAGGTCGGCGCCAGAAAATCCAGGCGTGCCGCGAGCCAATGTTTTTGGATCGACGTCTTGCGCCAATGGAATTTTGCGCATATGAACTTTTAAAATTTTCTCGCGGCCATTAATGTCTGGATTTGGCACGGTGATTTGGCGGTCAAAACGGCCAGGACGCAACAAAGCCGGATCCAAAACATCGGGACGGTTGGTGGCGGCGATGATAATCACGCCTTCGTTCGATTCGAACCCATCCATTTCGACCAGCAATTGATTCAATGTTTGTTCCCGTTCGTCATTGCCGCCGCCAAGCCCGAAACCGCGATGACGGCCAACAGCATCAATCTCGTCGATGAAAATGATGCATGGCGCGTTTTTCTTGCCTTGTTCGAACATGTCGCGGACGCGGGAAGCGCCAACGCCGACAAACATTTCAACGAAATCGGAACCAGAGATCGTAAAAAATGGCACATTGGCTTCGCCGGCAATCGCGCGGGCCAATAAGGTTTTACCGGTGCCGGGTGGGCCAACCAGCAAAACGCCTTTTGGAATTTTACCGCCAAGGCGCTGAAATTTTTGCGGGTCTTTCAAGAAATCGACCACTTCTTCCAATTCGCCCTTGGCTTCGTCAATGCCGGCGACGTCTTCGAATGTCACGCGGCCGGATTTTTCATTCAATAATTTGGCGCGGCTTTTGCCGAAACCCATCGCCTTGCCCGCGCCGCCTTGCATTTGGCGCATAAAGAAAATCCAGATGCCGATGAACAGCAACATCGGGAACCAGGAAATAAAGATCGCCCAGAATCCGGTCGCGCCTTCTTCCGGCGGGGCGGCGTTAATGACCACGCCGGCCTTTTCCAGTTTTTCGATCAAATTCGGGTCATATGGAGAATATGTGGTGATATTGGAATTAGTCACCGTGCGGCCGGAAATAGTTTGGCCGCGAATCATTACTTCGGCCACTTCGTTATTCTGCACTTTTTTCAGGAATTCCGAAAATGGAACGCTGGACGATTGTTGGCGAACGGTGGACCCCTGGAAAATATTGACCAAGGCCAAAACCAACAAACCGATAATAATCCAGAATGCAATATTACGACCGAACTGATTCACGACAATATCCTTTCATCGAACGATAATAGACCGCAACCATAGCAATTTTTTGACCCATAGTCATATGAAACCGGCGTTACGGCTTGATCTTGTGTTGGGGATGGAAATAAAGCCGCATCCGCGGTTTTAAATCACTGATTTCGGCGTTTTTCCAATAATTTAGATGTGGGATGGCCATTAATTCGTCTGTTGCTGTGTCCAAGCGATCGGTTTTTTGCCGCCATAAAGCGGGAAGGCCGAGCCGCGCCGTATAACTTACCGGCGATGCGCGCATTTCGGGGCAGAATTGCACCGCATTGGCCCAGCCTTTTTCGGTTATCTGTCCAATATATAGGTTATGCGGCACGGCATTCAATGACCACTCGATACAAAATCTTCCATCCCATAAAAAAGATTTTTGCCCGGCGGTGATGGGAATTTTATCGTCAATCAATCCGAATTCGCGGTAAACGGAAATGGTGGAATCGGTTTCAATAATACAGCCCGATAAAGTTTTGGTGATTTTACGATCGGATGTGATTAGCTCTTGGTGCAAGTTTTCAAGACTATCCAATCTTGGCGTTACGTCTTTGCCGCCAATGCATGTCAAAACATCCGCCAGCAATCGCAAACCGATTTCCGCTGGAAATTGAGTGAGTTTTTGACGATCAATTTCCGCATATCCAAAATCATGAATTTTTAGGCATTGCGCCATAGCATCCGCAACTTGTACGGCGATAGCATCTTTGGCGCGCAGCATATTCTTTGCGGTTTCCACCAAGCGATGCGCGGTAAGGCCCAAGGAGTCGAACAAAGCCTGATGCTTGCGGAATTGTACCCGCAAGAAATCCTCATTATCGTTGCTGGGATCTTCGATCCAGGCTTGGCCAAGCGTTTTCAATGCCGCGATCAAGCGGGATTTTGGAATGTCCAGCAATGGCCGTAAAATACGAATCCCGTCGCGATGGGAAACAGCAGTCATGGCGGCAAGGCCATATACGCCGCTGCCGCGGGACAGGCGAATCAGAAAATTTTCCGCCACATCGCCTTGATGATGGCCCAGACATAAATCGGCAATTTGTTTTTGTTTACAAAAATCGGTTAATAATTGAAATCGCGCTTCCCGCGCCTGTTCTTGAATATTGCCGGCGGGATTTTTTTCCTTTTCCCATCGCAGGATATGATGTTCGATCCCGCGCAAGGCAAGCCAGTTATGCACCTGGGTGGCTTCATTCGCTGATTCGGCGCGCAAGCCGTGATCGACGGTGATTGCAATGGCTTTGCCGCCTTTTTGCGCGGCCCATTCTTGCGCCAGCAGGCAAAGCGCCATACTGTCGGCGCCACCGGAAACCGCAACCGCAATAATTGGCTTTGCCGCGAACGGGCCCAGCGCATCGAATAGATTCGAAAATTCCTGCTGTAAAAGGGGGGATGCCTCGGTCACATTACCCCTGTTTTGCTCCGCCGCATTTCAGTTTTTTACCTTCGGTATCGGCGCGGACTTTTATGCTGTCGCTGGCTTCTGGAAATTCTTTGGACAATTTGCCAAAGCTCGCACAGGCTTCTTTTTTATTGTCCAAATTCGCCAAGGACAAGCCAAGCTTTAACAGACTATCCGGCGCCTTTGCGCCTTTTGGATATTGCTTGTAGGCTTTTAAAAATTCGACGGCGGCGGATTTAAAATCACCGCGCACATAATAACTTTCGCCCAGCCAATATTGCGCATTGCCAGCAAGAGCATGATCCGGACTTTGTTTTATGAAATCTCGGAACCCATGTTCCGCGCCGGTATAATCGGCTTTTTGCAATTGGGCGATGGATTGGTCGTATAGCACTTTGGGGTCGCTGTTCGCCGTTGGCTGAGTCGGCGGCACAATCGGTTGGGTAGTATCGGTTGTTGGCTGGTTGGGCGTATTGTTAATCGCCAGTTCATTTGGATTTTGCATCGGCGCGGTCTGTGCGGTTTGCGCCTGGATTTTTTGTTCCAGCGCCTGCATGCGCAATTCCATATCGGTCAACGATTTGTCTTGGAATTTTTGCTGGCTGGAAACGCTGTGATTCAGTTCTTCGATTTTTCCGGTCAGATCGCGCATGCTTTTTTCAAGGCTGCTGATACGGCTGTCCAAACGGCTAAGGGAAGAAGCATCTAGGTTGCCGGGCTTGCGAGTTCCTTCAGGCGCAGATCCATCGCCGCGAAAGACTTCCATTTGCATGTTTTGCATATCGCGTTCCATGCGGTCGATGCGATCGACCAGAACTTGAATGTCATCGGCAAAAGACAAAGTAGGCATCAACAGAGCAAAACAAAAAGCGATAATAATCCAACGCATGATATAACCTATGATTTGGGAAGGTCGCCAGAATAACGCAGAATTCCGCCTGAAAAAAGGCAAAAAAACAGCCGCATAAAGCGGCTGTTTTAGCGGCATTGCCTAAAAAATTAGGAGGTTGGCGACGCGCCTTTCAGCGTGGTCACCGCGCGGCGATTTTGCGCCCAGGAAGATTCATCCGAACCTAAAACGGCTGGACGTTCTTTGCCAAAGGAAATAGTTTCCAAACGGCCGGCAGGGATGCCCAGGCTGACCAAGTAATCTTTTACTGCGGTCGCGCGGCGTTCGCCCAAAGCCAAGTTGTATTCGCGGGTGCCGCGTTCGTCGGCATGGCCTTCGATGGTGATTTTAAGGTTGCCGAATTTTTTCAACCAGGTCGCTTGGCGTTCCAAAGTGGCTTTGGATTCCGAATTCAATTCATACCGGTCATATTCAAAAAATACGCGGTCGCCGACATTCAGTACCAAGTCGTCTTGTGTGCCTGGTGTAACGTCAGCGCGGTTGATTGTGCCGCCTTTGCCGGTGCCTTGGCCATCGCCGGAAACAGAACCGGAAGAATCGGTGGTCGACGTGCAGGCGGTAACCAGCAACATCGCCGCTATGATGGTGAGAAAACGTAAACGCATAGAAGTGCCCCTTTGTGGTTATGAAACTAGAAAATTTGGTTCATGTATATCGGCCTGAACCGTGGCTTTTATATGGTCGGTATCCGTTAGTTATAGGGTTTTTAACCTATGGAATCAAGGGGGACCATGCCGGATCCGATGCATCCATAGGGGTTGGGATAAGTTGCAGATTCTTGCCTGTCAGGTCAACGGAATACAGCTTGGCTTGGGTGCTGCCGTTCGAATCCATCCGGCTTTGGCGATAAAACATTAAAACACGGCCATTCGGAGCCCAGGTTGGACCTTCTTCCAAATAGCTTTCGGACAATAATCTTTCTCCAGAGCCATCGGTACGCATGACGCCGATATAGAAACTGCCTTCCAGAAATTTGGTAAAG
>SHNJ01000026.1 GCA_004295055.1 Alphaproteobacteria bacterium
CATATCGGGATTCAGCTTTAATTGTTCCACGTGGAACAATTTGGCATGAGCCAAAAATTCCTCAGCGACGATTTTCTCCGCCTCGGCCCATGCCGGTTTTTTATCCAAACTCTCGTAACGTTCGGCGAATTTCCGCGCTTGTAACGGATAATAAGCCATAATTTCCGTCGCGGTGTCGATCGCCGTCAAACCGCCGCCGATCACAACCGCAGGCAAACGGATTTGCAAATTAGCCAGCGAATCTTTTTTACCGGCGCCGGTTAATTGCAGGGCCATCAGAAAATCGGACGCAGCGCGCACACCCTTGGCGAGATTGCCAGGAATATCGAGCAAGGTCGGCTTGCCCGCGCCGAGACACAGCGCGATGTGTTCGAACCCGGCATCGAATGCCTGTTGCACGCCGAGCGTGCCGCCGAACCTGACACCGCCAAATAAATCGAACATCGCGCGGCGCTGTAAAATCAATCGCACAATTTTTAAAAAGTTTTTATCCCAGCGCACCGTGATTCCATATTCCGCCACGCCGCCAAATCCTGCCATCACGCGGTCATCCAGCCGTTCACGCAAAGTTTCTATGTCGCGAATAGGCTCGAACGGAATATTCAGCGGTTCTATTTTCAATCCGTCTATTAAACAAACATAATGCCCGTCATTCAACAAATGATGCGATAGATTTATTCCGGCAGGACCCGCGCCAACCACCAAAATTTTCCGGCTTGTTTCAGGCGCAGGCAAAGGACGCCGTACATTCAAAGGATTCCAGCGAGTCAGCAATGAGTAAATTTCAAAACCCCAGGGCAATGCAAGAACGTCTTTCAACACTCGCGTTTCGATTTGCGGAATATCGACCGGTTCCTGTTTTTGATAAATGCAAGATTTCATACAGTCGTTGCAAATCCGGTGGCCTGTGAGCGCGCACAAAGGGTTGTCGATCGTCACAACACCCAGGCTGCCGATAATATTGCCATGCGATTTCAGCAAATTCATTTCTGAAATTTTTTCTTCGAGCGGACATCCTGCCAGCATCACGCCATGCGGCGATTTCTGAAATTCATTTTTATTTTTCTCGCGCAAGCCCGTCGAGCAGGAATCCTTGCCTTGTTTATGGCACCAGATACAATAATTGGCTTGATCCAGCGCATATTCCAAGTTGCCGCCGGCATCGGTCAATTTAAATCCATCGCGCTGACGCAATTCCGAACGCGGCGATTTCAAAACCATGTACCCATCGCGCATTTCGGTTTCGACAGGAACCAAATTCTGCGGATCTATTTTCTTCGGCAGTTTAAACAAAGCATCTTTTTTATGATGCGTGCGGCCAGCATCGGCAAACAAAGCCCAGCCAGCATATTGTTCCGCCAAAATTAAATTATGTTCATTATTTTTCTCATCCGCCAGCCATGCCAGAATTTCTTCAGCAAATAATAATGGCGAAAACGCAGCACCAAATATTTTTTCCAGCTGCGCGCGCAAAGCATTTCCATCCAACACCCCCGCCGTTTCCGTGTTATATTTTTTGGCGGCCCGGCGTTGCACGAATTGACGCTTGCATTCATATAGCGGCGATAATTGATTATGCTGCGCGCGAAGCGCGGCGATTTCGGCACCAACGCCGAATAAATCGCCAATAAAAGATTCCACCAGCGGCGCCAGCGCGATTATAAATTCCGATTCCGCCAACTTGGTTTCAAATCCATCGCGCCGCGCGGTCATCAATTGATTGAACAGTCCGACATCCGCGCCCTGCAGAAAAGTGCAAAACGCCGCATCCAGGCGGATCAATCCGTCCCGCGCATAAAGATCGGCAAAGGTCAAATTATGGGCCAAATGCAATGACATACCCTTTATCTATAGGCTTTGTGGAAGAATGACAACCAAAACTTCCCTCCCCCCTGTGGGGAGGGTAAGGGTGGGGGTATTGAGATATAAGCCTACCCCCATCCAAGAAAATCTAAGCGCCTGCGGCACTAAGATTTTCTATCCTTCCCCACAAGGGGGAAGGAATAATTTCTTTGACGATCAAACAAAATTATATATGTTATCGATATGATCAATTCCGCAAAACCTGTTTCCGCTTGGCTTTTCCTGTGCTGTGCCATGATTTTTATTATGGTCGCGATCGGCGGCGTTACGCGCCTGACCGAATCGGGGTTATCCATTACGCAATGGAAACCGGTCACCGGTATCATCCCGCCCCTGAACGATGCCGAATGGCAAGCGGAGTTTTCGCTATACCAGCAAATCCCGGAATATCAGCTGGTACACAAAGGCATGACGCTGGATGAATATAAAAATATTTATTTCTGGGAATATTTGCATCGCCTGTGGGGCCGATTGATTGGCGTCGTATTCGCTCTACCGCTAATTTATTTCTGGATGCGCGGAAAGTTGCAGCGTGACTGGAAAGTGCCGTTGGTGATTTTATTCCTGCTCGGCCTGAATCAAGGATTCCTGGGTTGGTACATGGTGCAATCGGGATTGTCGGTCAATACCGATGTCAGCCAATACCGCTTGACCGCGCATTTAACGCTGGCCGCAACCATTTACGCTTATATGTTATGGATCGCGTTACATATTCGCAATTTTTATAAATCCGCGCCTTTGACTCCATCGCCTAAATATCTGCGTGGCGCGGCGATTATTCTGTTCGCGTTATTCTGGCTGACTTTCGTGATGGGCGGATTCATGGCCGGAACCAATGCCGGATTATTATATACCACCTTCCCACAATTCAATGGCGAATGGGCGCCGGGCGGAATGTGGGAAATGCAGCCCTGGTATATGAATTTATTTGAAAATACGACCACGATTCATGCGGTACACCGATTCCTGGCAAGCGCCTTAGTGATCGGCGCGCTGAGTTTAATGATGTATGGTTTTGCATCCAAGACATCCAAAAAAATCAAAGTGCCGTTGATTCATGTCGGTGTAATGAGCTTGATTCAAATGGCGCTGGGCATTTCCACCATCGCGCGCGGCGTGCCCGTTGCGCTTGGCGCAGCGCATCAAGCCGGCGCGATTTTATTGCTGACATTTTTTGTGTGGTTGTTGTTTAACTTGCGTAAAGTCTAAGCTGCTTTTAACACGCCGCGGGCGACTTGATCGCGTTCCAGCGCTTCGAACAATGCGGTGAAATTGCCTTCGCCAAACCCGTCGCTGCCCTTGCGCTGAATCACTTCGAAAAACAGCGGACCGAATACCGGCGGCGTTACGATTTGCAACAAGAATTCTTTATTTTCAGAAACGCCATCCAGCAAGATATAATTTTCCTTCATCCGTTTGATATTCTCGCCCGACCCCGGCAAGCGTTCCTGCAAGGCCTCGTAATACGCATCGGGGACCGGAATAAACGGTACGCCCTTGGCGCGCATGGATTCGACCGTGTCGTAAATATCATTCGGGTTCAGGGCGATGTGTTGAATCCCCTCGCCCTTGTAAGTTTCGATAAATTCGGCGATTTGCGATTGATCGTCGACCGATTCATTGATGGTCAGGCGCATCGTATCGCAAGAACTTAGCAACGCCCGGCTGCGAAGCGCCGTCTGCTTGCCCTTGATATGGAAATACCGGATTTCGCGGAATCCAAATACATCTTTGTAAAATTGCGCCCATCCATCCAGCGCGCCGCGTTTAACGTTATACGCCAGATGGTCGATTTGTTTCAGGCCAATATCCAAATCGTTGCGCGAAATTTCTATGGTAAAATCGGCAAATAATTGCGGCGCGGTTTTTGCATCCAGCACATAAATCAAACTGCCGCCAATGCCTTCGATCGCGTCGATTGGCGCGGATAAATATTCCGGTTTGCGCGACGATAATTTGTAACCGCCGGATTGCGCGCGGGACAAACAACCCGCGACATCGGTCACATAAAATCCGGCTGCCGCGGCGGCGGGACCATGCGCGGCGGAAAATTCGGCGGCAAAGGAAGTTGGAATTTGATTCAAAACAAAATAAATGCCGCCCTGATGAAACAACCGTACCGGCAAGGTTTTGTGCCGCCCAATTTCGGCAAATCCCATATGCGCAAACAACCCCACCAATTCATCGGGTTTGGGAGTAGCAAATTCGACAAAGGCAAAACCGGCGGTAGTCATTAAATTTCAGATCCTGAATGGCGTTTAATTGATTGATTATGCATGAATATAGTCCACCCCAATCCGCTTGCCCAGGGTAATTTAACTACGCTTGACAATATAAAGTTTGTATTTATAACGGATATAAAGATAGGAAGATTTTTTGAGTTGTCATATCATACAAACTACAGTTGATGATGCAGATCTCGCAAAATTCATGCTCGCTTTAGAAAAAGTTGGAGCCACTCTTTCTCACCCACTGCAATTAGATACATCCACCTCAAATTTAGGAATAGATTATAAAATTTGCGGTGAAGGAGGCGGTTGGTATGCTAGCGATATTGCCGACCTAGTAACCGAATTAACCTCGCTTTATAATACGGACCCGCCTGAGGGATTTGATATAGTCCCATTATTCTCCTCAACAGTTACTGTTCGTGACCTACTGAAAAAAGTCAAGGAATGGGCTAGCCAACCAACCAATCACGATCTTGCCCTATTTGCTCATGTATTGAGCACTCATAGAACGCGCACATCAGCACCAAAATTATTCGAAGATACCTTGCTTACCTCAATGAATTTAGGAGAATTAGACTATAGTTCGTTGATTGCAGCCTTAGAAGAAGCTTATGGGGTAATTCTTCCGCGTTTTAACACCGACGAATTATTAAATCGTATATATACTGTCGGCGATTTAATCCAATTTGTTAAAGCATCTAAACCGGACCCCAATTCTCCGGTAACGCAGGCTGGCAATCAGACATTTACCCGCGATCAGGTTTTAGATCTGGTATGCGAACAAATGGCGGCCACATTTGATCGGGACAGGCAAACTCTTTCCGCAGAAACTCCGCTCGCACTTGCCGGTGTTACGCATGAACGCAAAGATACGGAAAAAGCAGTGGAAGCACTCGAAAGAAAATTTGGGATTCCAAATCGAGTCAATCCAAGATCTGTTTCCAGAAACAACTGCATGGATGATCTGGCAAAAGCGGTATTACACGTGCTGATGGACCAACATCGTATTCGTGCACAGTAGATATAAAATTTAAAGCGGGGGGTTTCCCCCACCTTTTACCCCAATTTATCGACTCTAATTAATTGATTATGTTGAAAACACAACTCACTAGTAGCCACACTCTTTGACCCATTCTTCATCGCTTGACAATATAAAGTTTGTATTTATAACGGAGAAAATTTACAGGAGATTTAAATGCCAACAACCTCAGCAGCCATTGATCCAGCCACATTAGATCGTACCGAAATCACAAGCCATGTAAAAGACATTGTCGCCGCGAAATCGAGGGTAGATCGCGCCAAATTGGACGACATGGATTTAACCACCACACATTTTGTCGGTGACCTTAACGCCGATAGTTTGGACTTTGTTGAATTGATTATGGCGGTTGAAGATAGATTTGGAATCAAAATTCCAGACGAGGATGCGGAAAGACTCACCACTGTCGACTTATTAATCGGTTATGTAGCGGGAGAAAGATTACCAGATGTTCCAGCGGCAACTACGTGCGGATTGAACAAACAACATCTACAATCGCCTTATGGAATTTGCGTGAAAGCTTAGGTTGTCAATTTGGCATTTCTCCCAATGATGTCCAACCAAACACCACTTTGGGTTCGTTAGGATTAAACGACCCATTGGCAGTCGCCGGAATTCAAAGTGCGATGGAGCATACGCTAGGCTGTAGTTTTGCAAAGGGTGGCGATTTAAGTGTCTTGAGCAAACCTAGCTCAACTATATCGGAAGCACTCGCAGCGATTGATGCCTGCCCGAAACAACCTGTAAGCGCTAAATCTTCTAAACCAAAAAAACCCAGCGCACCAAATGCTGCTGTTGATTTAAATACTGTTTTAGATTTTGTAGCCGATGTTTGCTTAAGCAGCGCGGGCGTACAACTTGAACAGCAAAGAAAAACTAATTTAACTGCAAGTTTTCCACAAGTGCCGCACGGTTTTCATTCTTATGTCATCGTAAGATTTTGTAAGCAATTTGGGCTTGCCTCCAATCCAACGATAGAAAGCGGCGCTTCGCGTTGCGTAACCCCTATGGGCCTATTTAATCTTGCTTGCAATCTTTTGGCCTCTGAACGACGATTGAACGCAAGATAAGCTTATAAAAACATCGAAGCGGGGTTTTTCCCCGCTTCTTTTTTTACCCTGCCTGCAACTAACCTGTTCAACTGAATTTTAATGGTGATCGGTGCTGCGCAAAAATGGCACGATGTTGGTTGGAATTGCGGTGCCCGACCGTTCGGCCCAATGCACAATATTATGCAACAATGGCACGGCGCCGGATGGATCTTCTTCGACTTGAATAATATGTTTTGCCAATGCGGCCAGCGCGGCGACATCGGTCGAATCTTGCGGTTGTAATTTACAAATGGATTTTAAAACTTGGTCGGCTTCGAATCCCAGCGGATCGTTTTCAATCGGCGAATTGCACAACGATTGATACAAAGCCTGATATTCTGCGATTAATTTGGTCAACTTCATGCTTGTCCTCCAGCGTACCTACTTGGTTGCTATTTCTATTCCCGTTTTATGAGCATATAAGACAGATCCTAACGGCTGGTTAATGCAGCGCAATAAAACGCGGAAAATGGGCTCAAAAACGAAATATATCTTCAAGGGATACGGTGGATTAACAATCACTTCTCACCTGCTATTTAGAACAACTTCTTGTATTGTAACTGAATAATTTTTCTTTTGCTGGCGGATTTGCTATTCTTTTTCGGCCAGTTGGTGGATGTTATTTCAAATTATGCTACATAAATTTCATGACAAAATTAAAAACTAAAAAAACCAATACTTTGCCGGCGAACGATTTAACACCGATTCGCAAAAAAGTATTGCATATTATTCGCGGATACAACCGCCCCATCGGCGCGTATGCGTTGCTGGACGAATATAAAAAAGATCACCCCAACGCGGCGCCGCCGACCATATACCGCGCGCTGGAATATTTAATGGATCAGCATTTGATTCATAAAATTGAAAAATTGAATGCTTATGTCGCCTGTGGCCACGACCACAATCACGGCAACCATACCGAGGCGGTGCAAATTCTGGTTTGCACCAAATGCGGCAAAACGCGCGAAACCGATGCTACAGAGCTGAACAAAAGCACCGCCAAACTTGCTAAAAAGCTTGGCTTTGTGGTGGAACAAAGTATCCTGGAAGTCATCGGGCATTGTAAAAACTGCCAATCATCTTAGTATTTTTCATTTAGTCTTTTTTCATGAAAATTCATTTTGCCGCCGCCGATTATGCCTTTGCCCAAGAAGCCTTAAAACAGCTCAGCAAAGACCATAAAAGCTATCCGCTGGCCGATGCGGACGTGATCGTGGCCCTGGGCGGCGACGGATTTTTACTGGAAACTTTGCACAAATCGCTGAAACATCATTTGCCGGTTTACGGCATGAATCGCGGCAGCATCGGATTTTTATTGAATCAATATCATCCCGAAAATTTATCGGCGCGGTTGAAAAACGCCGAAACCGTAACGCTGCATCCGCTACGCATGGCGGCCATCGATATCGCCGGCGAGCAATTCGAAGCATTGGCGTTTAACGAAGTGTCCTTGTTCCGGCAAACCCGCCAGGCGGCAAAATTGCGCATCGCGGTCGATGCCATCCCCCGTATGGAAGAATTGATATGCGATGGCGTGCTGGTATCGACGCCGGCCGGCAGCACCGCTTATAATCTTTCGGCGCATGGCCCTATTATTCCGCTGGGTTCCGATATTCTGGCCCTGACCCCAATCAGCGCATTTCGCCCCCGCCGTTGGAAAGGCGCGCTTTTGCCTTGCACCGCAAAGGTAACGATTGACGTCATTGACCCTAAAAAACGCCCCGTCAGCGTGGTGGCGGACGACAAGGAATTTCGCGATATTCAAACCGTGGAAATCGCGGAAAACCGCGGTTTAACGCTGAAATTGCTGTTCGATCCGGAAAATCATTTAAAAGAACGGATCCTGCGGGAACAGTTCTTGCCATAAAATATCCACAACTGTGCCGGAAAATCCTTAAAACTGCGGAAATCCGTTAAAAAACTAGTTGTCCGTTGCAGTTAACGGCCAAGTTAGGTAATACTGAGAACCGTGTTTTTTCTTGAAATCCCAATGTCGGGATATCGTTTACCCAGCACCCACTAAGGAGCGGTTTTATGCGTTATCGTTCTCTGTCCGTCGCAGCGGCATTTTTATCGGCCATGATTTTGGCAAACTCAACTTTGGCTTCGCCGCCGCCATCACCGCCAAGTCCAGTCGCGGTCGATCCAGCCCCATTAAATTTACCGCCTGCCCCCGGCGCGCAAAATCCAGGCACCCCGTCAAGCAGCCCATCTTCGGCATCGAACGATCCGTTCAATCCATTAAACAGCATGCCTCCGGCCGCTTCGCCGCCACCGCCATCGAATAATTCCGGTACGTTTGATCCATTTGCGACGGTGGCTCCTGCTGCGACCGATACCACGACAACGACCACCACAATACCAACCGCGACCACGACAACAACCAATACGGTACCGTTGGCGATTCCAAATACTCCGCTGACCATTCCGCCGCCACAAGTTGCTCCAACCGGCAATGTCAATATTCCAACCGGTGGCGCCGCGTCGCCATTTGGATCGGCCTCTGGCGGCGTTCCGCCGGCACCGGATATGCTTGCCCCGGAAATGGCTCCACCGCCGGTTCAAGTCGCAGCGCCGGCAGCGAAACCAAAACCGAAATTTAAACCATCCCTGGCTTCGGGCAAAAAAGCTTTCGATAAAAATCAATTCGATTTAGCCAGCAAACACCTGCTGCCGCTCGCCCGCAAAGGCAATGTCGAAGCGCAATATCTGATGGGCGTGGTTTACTCCCATGCCAAAGGCAAAATGCGCGATTATCAAAAAGCTGCGCACTGGTATGACAAAGCCGCCGAAAAAGGATCGAAAGAAGCCCAATTCAATTTAGGCTTTATGCTGTATCAAGGCGCCGGCGACTCCGGCGATAAAACCTCGGTCGCGCAAGATTACACGCAAGCCGCGAAGTACCTGAAAATGGCCGCCGACCAAGGCGTGCCGATGGCCCAGCATTTGATGGGCTTGTTACATTTGCGTGGTCAGGGCGTTGCCATGAATATGTACGAAGCATTGCGGTGGTCGTCGCTGGCCGCCGATAATGGCATTCACGAATCCATGTACAATGCCGCCATGCTCAGCGTTCGCCGCCCTGGCGCAACCATGCAGGATTACATCAATGCCTATAAATGGTTTACCATCCTAACCGCGCAAGGATATCCTGGCGCCGCGGAAAACCGCATGATGATCACCAAATATATGCCATACAACGCAATCCAATATGCGGATGCGCTGGCCCGCAACTGGCGTGCGCCGGATTCGGCATCGAACACCACCGGCATGGATGTTCCTGCAACCATAAATACATTGCCATCGGCAACATCGGCACCGGTATATACTCTGTCCGTTCCGCCGTCGGCGACCCCGTGGACCAACCCGGACACGTATCAACGTGTGGACACCTATCGTCCGGCATGGGCGCCGCAACCAATGGCAACCATGCCATTGCCGGCCCCAGGCAACACCGGTTACGTGCCGCCAAATTATGGCTGGAGCATGGGCATGGAAAAAGTTCCAGCGCCTACGCCAAACGGCCAACCGCAAATGGCGCAACCGATGAACGATCCAAACGCATGGCCATGGCCGCAACAAGCGCCAACGCCAGCGCCCGTCAATCCGTATCCGCAAATCAACCAGCGGGAACGGTATATGATGATGAATTAATCGTCCGGCATATTAAACAAAAAGGCGGCTGTTACAGCCGCCTTTTTTATTCATTAAATATCGCTGAAAATTAAAACTCGCCGGCTTCCATGGAACGCAGCAATTCGATCGTCGCGCGCTGGAAATAGGCATTGGGATTTTGCTGACAATAACGGGTCATCCAGCCCATGATATCTTCGGATCTTTTGCCGCGTGCGACGTTGCCTGTGCTGGACACCAAAGTGTTATAGGCGGAAATGAATCCGTTGACCCATACTTGGTAATTCTTGCTGACCGTTTCCTGGCCGCGCGCCGCGAAATCCAGATATTCCGAACATTTGGAATTGCCATGACCGTAAATCGCGATCATATCCTTGCCCACAGGCTGGACAGCGCCTGCGGTCTGCGCAAATGAAATTGTGAATGGCGATAAGGTTAGCAATGCGGCAAGAACCAAAGTACGTTTCATAAAAATCTCCGGACTGGAAAGATAAATAGGATGAGAGGCTGGCACTATAGCTAAAATTCCATAATCAGGCTAGAGGCTAATAAAACTTACCCTCTATTAAAGGCTTTTAATAAAAGCCCATATTTATTCTTGATTGCCCGTATAAAGATCGCTAAAAAGTTTGTTCTACCGAATAAATGAATCCCTAAAGGGCCCACGTGGCGGAATTGGTAGACGCCCGGGACTTAAAATCCCGTGCTGCGCAAGCGGCGTGCCAGTTCGAGTCTGGCCGTGGGCACCATATATTTTCCTAAAAATTTTTGGGTTGTGCCAGGCCAGACGAGAAATGCGCCTAGGTTGGTTAGGCGGTGGCGCAACTATATTGAGTGTCTGGCCGTGGGCACCATCCTACGCTATAAAAAATAAAATATAATGTGTAGGATGTCCTTCGAAGCTCGGAACGAGCGTAGGAGGACTGATGCAACAAAAACTTCGGATGGCGAAGCCAATTTATCTTCCCCAAAAATTTATTACCAATCCTGAATTTGGAATGCGGAATCGCCATGTTTTTGGGCCATAGAAGTTATGGCAGAAGACGCCTGATCCAGCAATTTTTGGTCCGTGGTACGCAATACCAGTTTTAACTGATACGCCCCATTGCGAAAGGCTGGATAAGATCCAATATCAACTTCAGCATATTGGTTTTGAATTGCGGTCAGGTCGTCTGCTATGTTTCCTTCCATCAACCGGCAAGTAATGCTGCGCGTTAAAATGGGTGGACCGCCGACCAATTGCGGAATCAATCCCTTGAACATTTGCTGCATAATATTGGGCACGCCAGCCATCACAAATACATTGCCGATCCGGAATCCCGGCGCGCTGCTGACCGGGTTTTCAATAATGCTGGCGCCGCGCGGCATACGGGCCATCCGGCGGCGTGCCTCGTTCAATTCGATACCCTGGGTACGGTAATAATTTTGCAGACGCTGTATTCCGTCCGCGTTTTCTTCGCATGGAACGCCAAATGCCGCTGCAACGCTGTCGGCGGTAATATCGTCATGGGTTGGGCCAATACCGCCAGTGGTAAATACATATTGATATTCGGCGCGGCATTCATTGACCGCTTTGACAATGGCCAATTCCACGTCCGGCACGACACGCACCTCGCGCAAGGCAATACCCAACCGGCTGCATTCCCCAGCTAAAAAAGGGATATTTTCCTCGCGCGTATGCCCGGCAAGGATTTCGTTACCTATAATTATAATGGCGGCGGTAGGAGACATGGAAAACTATATATATCACAAGCGTTATTTGAACATAGCATAAACCGCCCTATTTTGATATAAACTAAGGACAGCAAGGATAATCATGTACACCCGCGAAAACAGCGAAAAGATCACATTACACAAGCCCGAAGATTTTGCCGGCATGCGCAAGGCTGGCCGTTTGGCCGCCGAAGTGCTGGATTTTATCACACCGCACGTTATCGAAGGCGTGACCACCGATAAATTGGATCAATTATGCGAAAAATTCATTCGCGATCATGGCGCTATCCCTGCCCCGCTGGGATATAAAGGTTATCCAAAATCCATTTGCACATCGATCAACCATGTTGTCTGCCACGGCATTCCATCCGACCGTGTGTTGATGGACGGCGATATTCTGAATGTCGACGTTACGGTTATTCTGGACGGCTGGTATGGCGATACGTCGCGCATGTACGCCATCGGCGATATTCCGGTGCGTGCGAAAAAATTGATGGATGTGACTTATGAATCGATGATGCGCGGCATTGCCGCGGTTAAACCGGGCGCGAAATTGGGCGATATCGGATTTGCGATTCAATCTTATGTCGAAGAAAACCGGTTTTCCGTGGTGCGCGATTTTTGCGGTCACGGCTTGGGCCGCGTATTCCACGCCCCGCCCAGCGTTTTGCATTTCGGCGAACGCGGCGAAGGCGATGAATTGAAACCGGGCATGTTTTTTACCATTGAACCTATGGTGAACGCCGGTAAATACGACACCAAAATTCTGGCGGATGGGTGGACCGCGGTAACGCGCGATAAATCATTGTCGGCGCAGTTCGAACATACGCTGGCCGTAACCGATACCGGCTATGAAATTTTCACCCTGTCACCCGCCGGACTGGACAAGCCTTACGCTTAATCATGACTGCCGCGCCGAAGAAAAAAGATCTTCCCCATTATACTGGCCACCGGCAAAGGCTCCGCGAAAGATTTTTGAAAAACCCCGACAGTTTGCCGGATTATGAATTGCTGGAAATGTTGCTATTCGCATCGAACCCGCGTGGCGATACCAAACCATTGGCCAAAGAATTGATCAAACAATTCGATAATCTCGCCGGCGTATTGAATGCCAGCGTTGTGGAATTAGAAAAAATAAAAGGCATGGGCGAATCCGCCATCGGCGCAATCAAAACCGCCCAAGTATGCGGCATTCGCATGTTGCAACAACAGGTAATCAATAAACCCGTTATCAGTTCTTGGAAGGAACTGCTGGATTATTGTTACGCGAAAATGGCGCATCGCAAGACCGAAGAAGTACGTATTTTATTTTTAGATTCTAAAAACCAACTGATCGCCGACGAACAATCGCAGGAAGGCACAATCGATCACGCTCCGGTTTACGCGCGCGAAATTGTTAAACGCGCGCTGGAACTCCACGCCAGCGCCATCATCATGGTACACAACCACCCGGCCGGCGATCCCGAGCCATCGCGCGAGGATGTTAGCATCACCAAAACCGTGCAAAAGGCGCTGGCCAGCGTGGATATCGAATTGCACGACCATTTAATTATCGGCCGCGAAGGACATAAGAGTCTTAAATCGAGCGGGATTATATAAATAAATCAACGCTCTATTGTTTATTCTTCATGACATGGGAAAACTTCTAAAGCGCATTGACGGCGATAATTTTATGTCTTATAAGTTTCCTTCAAAGAAATACTGGCGGGTGCGATGAGCGCAGCGGAAACATTAAAAATACTAACAGCAAATATGGAGCAAGGATTAGGGGTTTTTCCAAGCACATTTAGCGCCAAAGGCTTCCCGGTCGGGGCTTGCAACACAGCAGGCTTTAGAAATGTTCAAGAAGATAGCGCCTTCGCCGGAGAGCCCAAAACGCATATTCCAGATGTTAAGGCCGCCCACCAATTCTTGCGGGGACAAGCAAAATACATTCAGGAAATAACCGCAAGATGCCGCGGCATCTCGACATTGGCCATGGCGCTGTTTTTGCCGGATGGAAATTTGGTTACCGCCCATGTTGGCGACACGCAAATATATAGTTATGGCCTTCCGAAAAGCACTGCTTTTCCATCCGTTAGCAGCATCATGCTACCCAATGGACAACGCGTTATTGAATCAATTTCCACGATTCCAACCTACGCACTGCAAACCCCCAACTATAGTGTCACCTTTTTAAGCGCTGAGGCCGGATTGCCACCCTTCCATCCATTGTTGGAACCGCATCGGATCGGCAATTTAGCTGAAATAGAGGCTTTGCGCTCTCGCGGACTGACCATAAACTACAAAGGCCGCGTCCCTGTTATCGAAGTTCGTACCCCGGCAGTGCATTGCAATATTCAAATCACCGGTTGCGTAGGCAATGGTCAAGTTAGCGAAGAATTGGGCCATGATTTCGGATATCATGTTTTCTCGCCAACCGATTTAAGCGCTATGAATAGCCAGCTTATTTTAATGGCTACGGATGGGTTTGAACCAGCGACCTATAATCATTTGATTCCAACACAAATCATGGACCATATAGGGGAAGAAGACGGGATGGCGATGATTGCCGCCTATTGCGCGCGCGAAGCGATACGGCGGGGATCGAAAGATAACGTAACGGTAATGGCCACCAATCCGGCAAAACCGCCAAAAGCGCCTGTATGGATGGTAATGATGGATTGTTCATCATCGTCTGACGTCGCCATAGTCACCAATGACCATTTAAAACGCATGGTCACAAGACCTTATATTTTAGAAGCCACACGTCCTAAAACTTCCACGATTGGCCCAGGCCATCCGGCGCATCCAATGCGGCACCCGCGCACGCGGCGCCGATAACGCTTTATTGTTAACCCTTTATTTTTACACAAAAATCGTCTACAAGAAATAACTGCAACCAAGCCCCATTCGTTAAATAAGAGGCGATATGATCCCGCGTTATTCAAGGGCCGAAATGGCCAATATTTTTTCGGACGACAATAAATATAAAATCTGGCTGGAAATAGAACTTCTCGCCGCCGAAGCGATGGTGCCGCTGGGCATCGTGCCGGACAGTGCTGTGAAAAATTGCCGCGCGAAGGCGAAATTCGATATTCCCCGCATCGCCGAAATCGAAGCCGAAACCAAACATGACGTGATTGCGTTTTTAACCAACGTCGCCGAATATGTCGGCGAAGACGCAAGGTTTTTACATCAAGGCATGACATCGAGCGATGTTTTGGACACCACCCTCGCGGTGCAATTGAAACAAGCGGCCGAATTACTGATCGCGGATTTAAATGCGCTGCTGGCGGCGATTAAAAAACGCGCGATGGAATATAAAAACACGCCCACCATTGGCCGCAGTCACGGCATTCACGCCGAACCGACCACTTTTGGCGTTAAACTCGCTGGCCATTATGCCGCGTTCGAACGTTGCGTGAAACGTTTACAAGCGGCGAAGGACGATATCGCCACTTGCGCCATTTCCGGCGCGGTGGGCACGTTCGCCAATGTCGATCCATCGGTCGAAGAATACGTCGCCAAAAAACTGGGATTAAAATCCGAACCCGTATCGACGCAAATCATTCCACGCGACCGGCACGCCATGTTTTTTGCAACGCTGGGCGTTATTGCAAGCTGCATTGAAAATCTCGCCACCGAAATCCGCCATTTGCAACGCACCGAAGTGCGCGAAGCCGAAGAATTTTTCAGCGCCGGACAAAAAGGATCGTCCGCCATGCCGCATAAACGCAATCCGGTATTGACGGAAAACCTGACTGGTCTTGCGCGTATCGTGCGCGGCTCTGTTACCCCAGCTTTGGAAAACGTAGCGTTGTGGCATGAACGGGATATTTCCCATTCCGCGGTTGAACGCACGATTTTGCCGGATGCTTGCGTGGCGCTGGATTTTGCCCTCGCCCGGTTAACCGGCGTTGTTGAAAAATTGCTGGTTTACCCGGAACGCATGCAGCAAAATCTGGATGCGCTGGGCGGTTTGGTATTCTCGCAACGCGTATTGCTGGCCTTGACGCAAAAAGGCGTCAGCCGCGAAGACGCGTATAAACTGGTTCAACGCAATGCGATGCAAGTTTGGGAACGCGGCGCCGATTTTCAATCGCTGTTAAAAGCCGATAAAGACATCACCGCCAAATTGCCGGCGAATGACATCGAATCCTTATTTGACATGAAATATCACACCAAGCACGTGGACACGATTTTCAAACGGGTTTTTGGCGCATAATGGGCCACATGTTGCACAGCACCGAAATCGTACTAACGCTGTTGTTTATTATGGCTTTGATCAGTCTTTTTTCCAAGCTGGTCAGCATTCCATCGCCGATCATGATGACCCTGGCCGGTTTGGGGTTGTCGATGATTCCGGCAATGCCGGAAATTAAACTGAACCCGGATCAAGTATTTTTATTATTTCTGCCGCCGCTATTGTACACCAGCGGGGCCAGCACGTCCTGGCGCGATTTCCGTTTGCATATGCGGGCCATTGTCACGCTGGCAACCGGCCTTGTAATCGCGACTTCCATCGCAATCGCCGCAACCGCGATGTATACGATCCCCGGCATGACCTGGCCGCTGGCCTTATTGCTTGGCGCCATCATATCTCCGCCCGATGCGGTTGCCGTTACCGCCATCGCCAAACGCCTCAATCTGCCGAAACGTATCGTGGTTATATTGGAAGGCGAAAGCCTGATGAACGACGCCACCAGCTTGGTGTTATTCAAACTGGCCCTTAGCATTATTTTATCCGGCGTATTTAGCTGGAACACTTCGGTGACCGAATTCGTACAGATGGCGGGCGGCGGCATTGCCGCAGGCATTTTAATAGGATTTCTGGCCGTCAAATTGCGCATGCCGATCGACGATCCTTCAGTCGAAGTTGTCTTATCGCTTTTGACGCCATACGCCGCCTACTTGGCCGCCGAGTTTATGCATTGTTCCGGAATTTTATCGGTAGTGGCTTGCGGCCTGTATGTTGGCTGGCATTTGCCCAGCATTACATCGTCACAAAGCCGGCTGGTATCGTACACCATATGGGAAGTCATCAGTTTTATTTTAAACAATGTCATTTTCCTGTTAATCGGCCTGCAGTTGATGCACATCGTTGAATCGATACAAATGTACCGCACAGAAGATTTAGTTTTATATACCGCGATTACCTCGCTGACCATGATCGCGGTGCGCGTAGTGTGGGTGTACTTCGGCGCCTACACGCCGCATTTATTGTCAAAGCGCGTGCGGGAACAAGAAACCAAGCCGCCGGCAAACTGGGTGCTATTCGTTGGCTGGGCCGGGATGCGCGGCGTGGTATCACTGGCCGCCGCGATGGCCATTCCCGTAACGCTGAATGATGGCACGCCGTTTCCATATCGCGATTTGATTTTATTCATCACCTTTGTTGCAATCATTATTACCATTGTTATCCAAGGACTAAGCCTGGGGTACATCGCCAAATTGCTGAAAATCCCAAAAGATGAAAGCGAAACCATGGAAGAACGCGCCGCCCGTCACCACATCACGGCAACCGCGCTTCAATATTTGAAAATTTTCGAAGGATCGGACTATCATCACCCAACCGCGATCGAAGCCTTGCAAACCGATTATTCATTGCGCCTAAATGCATTGGATAACCGGGACAGTTCGCCATATCTTAGTTGCATCCAGTCGCACCAGGATCTGCGCCGCGATTTGATCAATCTGCAACGGCAGGAATTGTTGAATCTGCGCCGCAACAAGAAAATAGGCGACGAAGTCATGCGCAAATTGATCCGCGAACTGGATTTCGAAGAAATGCATCAAAGAAGCCCGGTATAATAATGTGTACTTTTGTCATTTTGCGCCGATCCAGCAATCCGTGGCCGGTCATTATTGCCGCCAATCGCGATGAACGCCTGACACGAAAATTCGAATCCCCTGCCCGGCATTGGAAAGATTTTCCCGATGTGGTCGGTGGATGGGATGAAACGCGTGGCGGCACCTGGTTTGCCATCAACGATGCCGGCGTGATGGCCGCCATTATGAACCGCCCTAACTCGCTCGGCCCGCACGATGATAAACGCAGCCGCGGCGAATTGATTTTAGAAGCTTTGACCCATGCCGATGCCAGCGCCGCGGCAGAGTCCCTCGCCTATATCAAACCAACTTCCTATGCGCCATTCAACATGGTGATTGTCGATAATACTTTTGCGTGTTGGTTGAAACACGACGGGTCCGGGAAAATCGAAGTCTCGGAAATTCCCGAAGGCTATTCGATGATCACATCCAACGACCGCAACGATTACAATGTGCCGCGCGTGCGCACTTATTTGCCGCGCTTTCAATCGGCCAAGGCCCCCGACCCGGATCAGGATCAATGGCGCGATTGGGAATCGTTATTGGGCCAGCGGCTTTATTCCGCCAAAGACGGCCCGCAAGGCGCGATGTGCATCGTGGATGAAGAAAATAATTATGGTACGGTGTGTTCGCAATTGCTGGCCATCCCGCATGTGGAATCGCGCCGCAAACCGATATTTAGATTCGCCAATGGCCGTCCGGGCGAAGCGCCATTTTCGCCGGTGGAGTTGTGATTAGTTGCTGCGCGAGTGAAGTCTTTCGCGCACGGCATCCATTATAAACTTTCTGTGTTTTTGACCACGTTCCAAAGCTTTCCGGTCATATAATGCTCCTTCTGCTTCGTGGAGAATGACGGCAGGGGTTTTTTCCCGCGCGTATGATTTTTCAAGCGACGAATTCACCCATGAAACCGCCAAAAGCGTAACTTGTCGATTCGAAGGTTTAGCCCTCAACGATATTTTCCGAAAGTTTTGCACAATAGTGCGCCGATGTTTTCTTTCTGCTTTTTGGACTCTGTTCTCGGAAAGGGATATTAACTCTGTCACTACTTTTTCTTTTGCTGCACGCTCATCTCTTTTAAAGGCAGGAGAAATAAAATTATTGGCCGTGTGTATACCTATGTCTACAAGAACTAAGAATCCAACAAAAAGTGGGTTCATAAAATAAGCCATCCCCGCTACTACTAATGGACTTACTATCGCCGCGCCGATTTTCCTCCAACGCGGGAATCGATGCATCGATTCTGGAATACCATATATAACGCTTCTCCGCCGTGCTGCATGGATATAATTATCCAATGCCGCTTCCAACGGCCGTTCTTCGGCGACCGGCAATTGCGCGGTTGGAGCTAGGGTAATCATTATTTACCCTCTGGTATGAGCGTTCTGCAATTGCCACAAAATCGCTGGCGCAATGGCGCTGGATTTAGGTGCGGGTTTACTTTCCTCGACGGAAGGTTTTTGCAACGACGGATCTAAGGGAGCTTGCGGAACGACTGCGGGTGTTGGGGTCGGCACCGGCATTTGAGATTTATGATAATAATTATAAGCGGCGCTTCCCCAAAAAGCTAACAAGGCAATGCCGAATCTTATCCCGGTCATTTTTTGATAACTGTTGATTTCTTTGCGTAAAGGCGAATCTTTCCCAACCTCTTTTATCCACTGATTAGGATCCACTGAAATTGCATTATCGCCTCTAAAATAAGCGTGTACATGCGCTCTAATTTTATTGAATCCTAATTCGGCGATTAATTTTCGCCCTGCTATTAATGTTGAAACACCGGCATATAAGGCCACTAATTGAAGGGAGCCCGTTTGTATAATAAAATATGATATTAGTCCAACTGCGGCAAAGGTTTGCATCACCTGCGCACTCATAATTTTTTTAGTAACTTTTGCCGCCTCGGCAGTTGCGAAATTTTGCTGTATTGTTAAATCTCCAAGCTCAGTCGGAGCATAACCCTTATCCAGCAGCGGAAATTGTCGCCCCAATCGGTTTGCAATGGTGGCTAATAAAACATAGGATCGTTTGGCTGCCTCAACGCGATCTACCCAAGTTCCGGCTCTGGTTGGAAAATCATTCCCGGTCATCTTTAAACCCTCTAAAGTTTCCCTGAAAGATACTCAACCATTATCCCCGGGTCAACCACGATTTGGCTTTGTTGTGGGGAAAGTGATTGGGGGCACTATTGCTTGATACTTAACCATTGAATAATCAGTGAAATTGCTGCTATAAAATGGCCTCAAATTCGTTATAAAACCCATACTTGCCAGTTTTGTGCAAAGGATATTTCCATGGCCAAACAACGCCGCCGAATTTACGAAGGTAAAGCCAAAATTTTATACGAAGGTCCGGAACCTGGAACCATCGTTCAGTATTTCAAAGACGACGCCACTGCCTTTAACAATCAGAAAAAAGGCACGATTGAGGGCAAAGGCGTTCTGAACAACCGCATTTCAGAATTTATTATGACCAAAATTGGCGAATTGGGCATTCCCACCCATTTCATCAAACGCCTGAATATGCGCGAACAATTGATTTATTCGCTGGAAATTATTCCAATCGAAGTCGTGGTCCGCAACGTGGTTGCCGGAAATCTGGCCAAACGACTTGGCGTTGACGAAGCGCAAACCCTGCCCCGCCCGATTGTCGAATATTATTACAAAAAAGACGAATTGGGCGATCCAATGGTCACGCTGGATCATATCGTCGCTTTCGGTTGGGCGGATGCGGATGAAATTGATGGCCTGACGGGCCTTACCCTGCGCATCAACGATTTCCTGACCGGCATGTTCATGGGCGTTGGTTTGCGTCTGGTGGACTTCAAATTGGAATATGGCCGCCTATATGACGAAGACGGCAACGGCATTTTGATGTTGGCCGATGAAATCAGCCCGGATAATTGCCGCCTGTGGGACATCAAAACCAACGAGAAAATGGACAAAGACCGTTTCCGCCGCGATTTGGGCGGTGTTACCGAAGCGTACCAAGAAGTCGCCCGCCGTTTGGGCCTGATGAACGAAGGTTTAGCCGAAGTGGTATCTACGAAAAGCAACGTAGAGGCGATTGGACCGAAGAAGAAAGGGTAAGAGGTATCAGATGAAAATCAGAGTGTATGTCTCATTAAAAAACGGTGTTCTCGATCCCGTTGGCGTCACCGTCAAAGGCGCGCTGAACCGCATGGGTTTCAATGATGTCAGCGATGTTCGCACCGGCAAGTTCATTGAGCTTGATGTCAATCAAACCGACAAAGCCAAGGCCGAAGCCGAGGTAAAAACCATGTGCGAGAAATTGCTCGCGAATACGGTTATCGAAGATTACAAAATCGTCGCAGCATAAGGATAAAAAATGAAAGCAGGCGTTGTCGTATTCCCCGGATCCAATTGCGAGCGTGAATGCGCCGTGCATTTGGAAAAATCATCCGGCGTAAAACCGGTGATGTTATGGCACAAGGATACTTCCATCCCGAATCTGGATGTGATCGTTCTGCCAGGCGGATTTGCATTCGGCGATTATTTACGCACCGGTGCAATGGCCGCGCATTCGCCGATCATGGGTCCTGTTCGTGACGCCGCCAAAAAAGGCGTGCGCGTGATTGGCATTTGCAACGGATTCCAAATTCTGGTCGAAGCCGGATTATTGCCTGGCGTATTGCGCCGGAATAAGGGCCTGAAATATGTCTGCAAAGAAGTTTTCCTGCGCGTGGAATCGAACGATTCGCCGTTTACCCGAAAATATAAAGCTGGCCAGACCGTATGTTTTCCAGTCGGCCATGGCGAAGGCAATTATTACGCCCCCGAAGACACATTGAAACGTATCGAAGATAAAGGCCTTGTCGCGTTCCGCTATGTCACCGAAATGGGCGAAGTTAATGATAACGCCAACCCGAATGGCGCGATGAACAACATCGCCGGAATTTATAACGAAACCAAAAACGTGCTGGGGTTGATGCCTCATCCTGATCGCGCCGCCGACCCATTGATCGGCCGCAACGACGGACGGGCGATGTTTGATAGTTTATGTGTATAAGGGATTGGGTATTGGGAAAATTAAATTAACACTAAACCCAACCCCCAAAACCCTAACCCCAGGAAGAGAAACGAGATGTTGAAGATAAAAATAGACAGCCCAGCGGAGAAGAATGTGGCTACCATTGAAAAAGTCGATCCGAAAACAGGCGATAAAGTCAAAATGCAGAAAGTGTTCGTCACGCCTCAACTGGCCGAAGAACATGGCATTAATAAAGACGAATACAGCCTGCTCCTAAAAAATCTTGGCCGTAAACCGAATTTGGTGGAACTGGGCATGTTCGCCGCAATGTGGTCGGAACATTGCAGTTATAAATCCACCCGTGTCTGGTTGAAAACCCTGCCAACCACCGGCAAATGTGTCATTTGCGGCCCTGGCGAAAACGCTGGCGTTATCGATATTGGCGATGGCCAAGCCGCCGTATTTAAAATTGAATCGCATAACCACCCATCCTTCATTGAACCGTATCAAGGCGCTGCGACTGGCGTTGGCGGTATTTTGCGCGACGTATTCACTATGGGCGCGCGCCCCATCGCCAATCTGAACGCGCTGCGTTTCGGCGACCCGGATCATCCGAAAACAAGATCCTTAGTCGAAGGCGTTGTGGCCGGTATCGGCGGTTACGGCAATTGCGTTGGCATTCCAACCGTTGGCGGCGAAGTCAATTTCCACCCGAACTACAACGGCAATATCCTGGTCAACGCGATGACGGTTGGCATAGCGGACGCGAAAAAGATTTTCTATGCCAAGGCCGCGGGCGTTGGCAATCCGGTCGTTTACGTTGGTGCGAAAACCGGCCGCGACGGAATTCACGGCGCGACTATGTCATCGGCCGAATTTAACGAGGATTCGGAATCCAAACGGCCAACCGTTCAAGTTGGCGATCCATTTTTGGAAAAATTACTGCTGGAAGCATGCCTGGAATTGATGGCCACCGATACGGTGGTTGCAATTCAGGATATGGGCGCTGCCGGGCTGACTTCGTCATCCGTTGAAATGGCTGCCCGTGGCGATATGGGTATTGAAATTGAATTGGACAATGTTCCGGCGCGCGAACCGGGCATGACCGCATACGAATTAATGCTGTCAGAGTCGCAAGAACGGATGCTGATCATCCTGAAACCGGGCAGCGAAGAAGGCGCACGGAAAATCTTTGAAAAATGGGATTTGGATTTCGCGGTGATCGGCAAGTTAACCGATTCCAAGAAGATCATCTTGAAACATCATGGCCAGATCGCGGCGGAAATCCCAACCAAGGCGATTGCCGATTCCGCCCCAATGTATGAACGCGATTGGATTGTATCGACTCGCCGGCCGGAAATCCGTATTCAGGATTTGCCGCAAACCGATCCGGTCGATGCCTTGCGTTTAATGCTGACCTGCCCCGATATGGCCAGCAAACGTTGGATTTACGAACAATATGATTCGATGGTGATGGCCGACACGGTTCTGGCCCCTGGCACCGGCGACGCTGGCGTTGTCCGCATTCACGGCACGGGCAAGGCGCTGGCGATGACCACCGATTGCACCCCGCGTTATTGCCTGGCGCATCCATTTATTGGCGGCGCGCAAGCAGTCGCGGAATCATATCGCAATTTATGCGCGGTTGGCGCGACCCCCCTCGCCTGGACCAATAATTTAAATTTCGGCAATCCTGAAAAACGCGAAATCATGGGCCAAATCGTCGGCTGTATCGGCGGCATGCGCAACGCTGGCGAAGCGCTGGATTACCCGGTCGTGTCGGGCAATTGCTCACTGTACAATGAAACCGATGGCCAGGCGATTCTGCCTACCCCCGTCATTGGCGGCGTTGGTTTACTAAAAGACGCATCCAAAGCAATGTCCCTGCATTTTAAAAACCCTGGCGATTCCATTATTGTCATTGGCAAAACGACCGGCTGGGTCGGAAGTTCGCTGTATTTACGCGAAGTTCATGGCCGGGAAGAAGGCGCACCGCCGCCAATCGATCTGCCGGCCGAACGCAAGCATGGCGAATTCGTGCGTCACTTGATCGACAGTGGCCTAATCAATGCCTGCCACGACGTGTCGGATGGCGGAATTGCCTGCGCGCTGGTGGAAATGGGCTTTAAGGCTAAACCAGATCCTATGGGCTGCACTATCCAACCGCCAAGCGATATTCCATTGAATGGATGGTTGTTCGGCGAAGATCAAGGCCGCTATATCGTCACTACCAACGCGCCGGACAAAGTGATTTACGCCGCCGCATCGGCTGGCGTAATTGCGCAGCGTATCGGCGAAACCAGCGGCGATACGTTGATTGTTGGCGGAAAAACCATCGGCAATATCGCCGAATTGCGCAAAGCCAACGAAGCCTGGCTACCACAATATATGAAAGGTTAGTCATGACTCTAGATCATAGTTATTTTATGAACCGCGCCTATGCTCAGGCGTTGAAATCTTATAACGAAGGCGGATGCCCCATCGGCGCGTTATTGGTGCGTAATGACGGCACAGTTCTTGGCGAAGGCCACAATATGCGGGTGCAAGGTGGCAATCCGATTTTGCACGGCGAAACCTCGGCCTTGCAAAACGCCGGGCGGCAAAAATCGTACATTAATACAGTCATGTATACTACTCTTTCTCCATGTATGATGTGCACTGGCACGATTATTCAATTCAAGATTCCGCTGGTGGTAGTTGGTGAAAATAAAAATTTCGGCGGCAATGAAGAATTTTTACAAAGCCGCGGCGTACAAGTTGTAATTTTAAACCACAAGGGTTGTACCGATTTGATGGAAAAATTTATCAAAGAACGCCCGGATTTATGGTTCGAAGACATCGCCGAAAATAAGGCCGCTTAATGCCTCTGCCATCGGACCAATTGGAAAAAATCTTGGGTGAAAAATTCCCTGATTCGCAAATTCAAATCGACGATTTAGCCGGCGATAACGATCATTACCGCGTGCATATCGCCGCCCCGGCTTTTAATGGCAAAAGCCGCGTTGACATGCATAAAATGGTATTCGCCGCCATTCGCGGCACCCCGGCCGAAGGGATTCATGCCTTGTCTTTGGTAACCAAGGCTACTACATAATTTACAGGAGAATATGATGACCGATATTAAAACTGCGATCAAAGATCTAATCACCACGAACGACGTTGTCGTTTACATGCGCGGCACGCCCAACGCGCCACGTTGCGGATTTTCCGCGACCGTTGTTGAAATCATGAAACGCGTCGGCGCGCCGTACACCGCCGTCAATGCCGATGAAAATCACGATCATTGGGAAGCATTGGCCGAAATCAATGACTGGCCGACTATGCCGCAAATTTTCGTCAAAGGCGAATTTATCGGCGGTTGCGATATTTTACGCGAAATGTATCAGTCGGGCGAATTGGAACAATTGCTGCACGATAAAGGCGTCACCCACACGCATGGCGGACACGATCACGGCCATGGCGGCGGTTGCTGCGGCGGGCATTAATCTATTTTCTTACTAAATTCTTTTTCTTCGCGCAGCAAATCCCCGCTGACGGCGCACAGGCTTAGTTTATGAATGCGCCACGGATACATCGCGTGTTCCGGCACCGGTTCGAAATGATGCGGAACGGCATTATCCAATTCAAAATAATTTGCCGGTGCATATAGGGATTTAATCGCCTGCCACACGCCGCCATGCGCCACCACCAACGGTGCCGGTTGGACCAAGGCGCTTTGCATCGCCGATTTCACCCGTAAATAAAAATCGTCAAACGTTTCGCCGTTCGGCGGATCGCCGCCATCTTCCCATAATTTGGCAACCACTTCCCATGGCATGCCTTCCCAATCGCCGACAAAATGTTCACGCAAATCGGCAATCGCCATCATCGGCAGATCCAGAACGTCGTTTATAATTTCCGCCGTCTCCGCCGCACGCAGCAAAGGGCTGTAACAAATATATTGCGGCTTGATATCCAGCCTGGCCAAAACCTGCGCCGCATCCCGCGCCTGTTGCCGTCCCATTTCGGTCAACGGCGTATCGATTCCGCAACCAGCCATTATGCGGGCGGCGTTCGATTCCGATTGGCCGTGGCGGATGTAATAGAAGGAATTAAGGGGTAAAGGCATAAAGAAAGGGTATAGCGTATGGGGTAGTAGGGTAATAGGGAAAACTTAGGCAGAAAATACCACCCTATTACCCTATACGCTACTACCCTATTACCCTTAACTTATCTGGAATACAACTCGACAACCAAGTTCGGTTTCATTTGAACCGGATATGGAACGTCGGATAATTGCGGACTGCGGATGAATTTGCCTTTGAATGTCGATACATCCAATTGCAGATATTCCGGAACTTCGCGGAAAGTTTGCGCTTGGCCGGTCAAAACGCTCTGGCTTTGCGCGCCTTCGGCGCCAGCGGTTAAAGAAATCTCATCGTTGTCACGAACGATATAGGATGGAATGTTGCAACGTTTGCCGTTAACCATAATGTGACCGTGACCGACGAATTGACGCGCGGCGAAAATGGTCGGCGCCAATTTCAAACGGTAAATCACGGTGTCCAAACGGCGTTCCAGCAAGTTGATCAGGTTTTGACCTGTGTCACCCTTGCGGCGGCGCGCTTCGGCATAAAAACGGCGGAACTGCCGTTCTTGCATGTTGTAGTAACCTTTTAATTTTTGTTTGGCTTGCAACTGATTGCCATAATCCGACATTTTGCCGCGGCGGGCGCCATGTTGACCTGGGCGGCTGTTGCGGCCGCGTTCTAGTGGGCTTTTACCGCCCCACAAAGATTCGCCCATACGGCGCGAGATCTTATGCTTCGACTGAGCAATTTTTGTCATAACTACCTCATATGTCCCTCAGGAATCGCGGGCGACAAAACCCGGCCTGCTGATGTTTAAACGTGGGGCCGAAACCCCGGAAAGCGCGTAATATACGCATTTCAACAGATTTGTAAAGGGGCTTGACTTTGTATCCTTTTTGGTTAATATTCGCAAAAAAACGAGGGTAGAAAATGACTCAGTTCCAACAACCTACTTCCACGCTTGCAGAGTGGCGTACAGAAGATACTGTAATGGCCCTAGCAACCAGCGGGGCGATAGGTGTTTTTGTAGTGCCTATATGCGTTACATTAGGTCCTGTTGTAAGCCAAATTTTCGAGATCAATAACAATGCACCTACATGGGTTGCAGGTGCCGCCAGTGCTGTTATTTCCGCCGGTATGGGATTTTTCGTGACAAGCTTAGTCAACATTTCTGTACCCCAAGGCCACAGCAGAAGCAGATAAGATGACAAGAATAAATTCCAATTATGATCAAGGAATGAGCTGGGACGATGTGGGGATATGCCTAGCGATTGGCGTGGGTAGCGGTGTCATTGTGTCGGCTGGCGCAACTTGCTTGCGTGCTATAAACTATGTGGTAAATTCTTACTCTTTCGATGACTTTTCGGTTTTAAGCAGAAACACTATTATACCAGGCGTTATTTATGGTGGAATAATAGCCTTGGGTCTTAGTGGCTTGATGCTATTTAATAAAAGCCGACACCATTAATCTTTCTTTTTCAATAGCGTCGTCACCACGCCATGCAGGGTTTTGATTTCCTGCGTCGATAATCCCATGCGCGTGAACATGGCGCGCAAATTATCAACCATGGTGGGGCGTTTTTCCGGCGGATGCAAAAATCCGCCATCATCCATCAATCCAATCAACCGGTTTAAAAATTCATCCAATTCCGCACGCGGCGCAGCGGGATCTGCCCGTGTGCCCTGCCCACGCAAACTGACCACCGATGGATCTTGTTGCGCCATTTGCAGGAATAGTTGATATCCGACCAGCAATACGGCCTGCGATAAATTCAGCGAATTGAAATCGCGCTGCAATGGAATGGTTAGGATTTTATTGGCCTTAGCGATATCCTCGTTTTCCAATCCCGCGCGTTCCGGGCCAAATAAAATGCCGATTTTTATGCTACCCTCCCCTTGAGGGAGGGTCAAAGCCGCATCGCGGCTTTGGGGTGGGGTTATTTGGCGAGACTGACCGCTTAACCCTCCCCGCTCGCCTACGGCTCGCTGCCCCTCCCCAAGGGAGAGGAATTGATTCGCTAAAGTTGAAACGATTTCCTCCGCCGCTTCTTGCAAATCAACCACCGGCAGATTCACAAAATGATTGCGCGGCGATGTGGCATAGATGATTTGCAAATCGGCGGTCGCGGATTCAATCGAATCGAACGATTTTGTTTCGCGCAACACCTGATCCGCGCCGGATGATGCGTTAAAAGCGTTTTGATGCGGCCATTCGCATTTCGGCGCAACGATCCGCAATTGCGACAATCCGCAATTCAACATCGCCCGCGCGGTCATGCCGATATTTTCCGGCAATTGCGGACGGACCAAAATGATAACGGGCTGTAATGCCGGATCAGGCGTTGCGACCGGCTTGTCGGCTTTACGGGATTTCGATTGCATTCCGCCAGTATTGGGCGGGGTATAAGGACGTGGGTTCATAATAATTCTTTTACCCTCCCCTTGAGGGAGGGTCAAACACTGAAGCGTAGCGAAAGTGTTTGGGGTGGGGATTGCGGTATTTTGTAACAAGAACTTAATATGTAAAGAGCCAGTCCCCACCCCAAAATCAGCGTTGCTGATTTTGACCCTCCCTCAAGGGGAGGGTAATTCATTATTACTTTCTCCGCCACTCGGTAAAATACACATCAATCATACTTGTTTAACTTCCAAGTTGTTTCATTTCCAGGAAGGTCTTTTAATTCAATGCGGCATACTAATAAAAATCTTTTGATATAATCTGCGTATGAATAGTTCTTGGCTAGCTTTGCATTTTTCCGTTCATCAACAAGCTGTTTTATTACTTCTTCTGTTAACCATCTACTCTCCGCTAATTTATATAAAATAGTATAAACACGTTGATGATCATTACTCAATTCTGCATATTTCTTCTCAGCAATTAGTTTTCCTATATTCTCTAATTCGAAATTAGATAGTTCTCTGTTAATAGTTTCATCAGATAACTTATTTAATAACCCGACTAAATTAGCGCTTGCTTTTAATTCAGCTGCTAATTTCAATCGCTTTTGTGGGTCTGACTCTTTATTTACCTTAGAAGCCATAGTATGCAGTATCATAATTGCCGCTGGAGTATTTAGATCATCTAGTAACGCCTCCATAAACTCTTGCGAGGGAGCGACTGGAGAAGACTCAATATTTAGTTCTCCTACAGAAACATATAGCCTATCCAATGAATTCATTGCTTGCGTAAGTAACTGATCGGTCCAATCTAAAGGTTGGTTATAACGCGCCATCAATAATGCTAAACGAATTGCCTCACCGGGCGCTTTGGCCAAAACATCCTGCACCGTGAAAAAATTGCCCAAACTTTTACTCATCTTTTCGCCATTTACGGTCAGATAACCGTTATGCATCCAATAACGCGCGAATGGATGCGCGTCGCACGAACATTCGCTTTGCGCGATTTCATTTTCGTGGTGCGGGAAACGTAAATCCAGCCCGCCGCCATGAATATCGATTTGATTGCCAAGCACCGCGCGGCTCATCGCCGAACATTCAATATGCCATCCTGGACGGCCACGGCCCCATGGGCTTTCCCATCCCGGCAAATCGGCGGATGACGGTTTCCACAATACAAAATCGGTTGGGTCTTTTTTAAATGGCGCCACATCGACACGCGCGCCCGCGACCAATTCCTCGCGGGTGTTGCGGGATAATTTTCCGTAATCTTTCATCGATGGCGCGTTGAACAATACATGCCCTTCGGCTGCATAGGCATGCCCGCGATCGATCAAGGTTTGAATCATCGCAATCATATCGGCGATATGGTTGGTCGCGTGCGGCGTGTGATCGGGCGGCAAACATCCTAATGCGCCCATATCATCATTATAGTGTTTTTCAAATTTTTGAGTAATTTGCCGGATGGCGGCATTGATATCGCCCCCCTGCTGCGCCACGATTTCCTGACCCTTGGCATTAATCTTATCGTCCACGTCCGTAATGTTACGAGCGTATACAACTTCACCCCAACGATTTTCCTTCGCCAAATGTTTCAACAAACGGTATAGAACATCGAACACGACCACTGGACGCGCATTGCCAATATGCGCGAAATCATACACGGTCGGACCGCACACATACATGGTCACGCGTTTTGCATCGCGTGGGATGAATTCTTCTTTTTCGCGGGTCAGTGTATTATATAAGGCTAAGGACATGCCTTATCTGTAAATCAGGCGCTGTTTATATGCCACTATTATTTTCATATGTCCCGATATCGTCCCGCCGCAACGGCAATTGCCAAATCCCGCCTACTTACAGCCCTTGCCCGTTCACTATCCGATCTTGCGGGATCTAGCGCGATTTCAGAATTAAGGTCGATAGCAAATTCTATATTCCCGCTGCGGGCTTGATGCCGCAAATCAACGAATTGATTGGCGCTGTCGGCTTCTGATTGCCACATATCGCTGCATCCCCGAGAAACCAGCGTCCCTACCATAGTTGCCGCCGCAGTTCCCAAAAGAGAGTAAATGGTAAGTTGCTCCCCAAGCAGGTTTGGGTTCATGGTTCTTCCTATACCGATGCAGCCCATTAATAACATGCCCCCATAAAGACTTATGGTTGCCAAACCATCAAAGAAATTTATGTTTTCGGCGCAAAGTTCCGGAGAATGATCGAGCCTTTCGGGATTTGGGCCCGGATTCGCTACGCCAGACAATAATTTGCCTATTTTGTTTTGCCACATTGGAATACCCTGTACTGTAACCGTAAAGGATATACATTTAGGACCTAAAGTCAATCATTAATTGGGCCTGAATTTAATGTTCAAGCCGCCTGGCCTTGCAGTCGTTTTTCCGCTTTCGCACGGCCGATGAATGGCAGAATATTGGCGAGTTCCGGCCCATGTTCGCGGCCCGTCAGCGCCAAGCGCAATGGCATGAATAATTCCTTGCCCTTGCGGCCGGTCGCGCCCTTGACCGAATCGACCAATTTGGACCAGGTTTCCGTGCTCCATGGTTCGGGCGGCAATAATTTCGCGGCCTCGGCGGCAAAACCGGCATCCTTGATCACAGGCTGAATCGGTTGGTGGCAGACATTGTACCAATCGGCAATTTCGCGCAGATTGTTGATATTGCCGCGCACCGCATTCCAAAACGCCTCACCTACTTCGGGTAAATTATTCGCGCGCAGTTTTTCAACCGCCATGCTGTATGGCATGTGGTGCAGCAATTTCATATTGATAGTCAATAAATCCGCTTTGTCCAATTTCGGTTGCGCGCGGCCAAAGATGGATAATTCATATCCTTGCGCCAATTCCTGCAACGTCAATTTCGGTTCGACCGGTTCCGATGTGCCCAATTTCGCCATCATCGAGTTGATCGCCATAGGCTCGATGCCTTCATCTCGCAGCGTGCCGAGCGATAGCGATCCGGTGCGTTTGGAAAATCCTTCGCCCGATGCGTCGGTAATCAGCGAAAAATGCGCGAATTGCGGCGGGGTGAATCCCAGCGCGGCAAAAATCTGAATTTGCACCGCGGTGTTGGCGACGTGATCTTCGCCGCGCACGATATGCGAAATGGCAAAATCGCCGTCATCGACGACGGATGCCAGCATATAAACTGGGCCTTTATCGGCGCGGTATAAAATCGGATCGGTCAGATTTTCGCCATGGAAATGATTCATGCCGCGAATAATATCGTCCCACGCGATTTCATTATGATTCAACAAAAACCGCCAGTGCGGTTTGCGCCCTTCGGATTCGAATTTTTGTTTTTCTTCCTCGGTCAATTTCAACGCGCCGCGATCGTAAATCGGCGGCTTGCCGCGCGACAATTGGATTTTGCGCTTCATATCCAATTCCTCGGCGGTTTCATAACATGGATATAAACGTCCGGCTTTTTTCAAAATTTCAAACACTTCGGCATAACGGCCCATGCGTTCGGATTGTTTGGCGGTCAAATCCCAATTCAGTCCCAGCCATTTCAGGTCGGCGTAAATGCCGTCTTCGAATTCGCGTGTCGAACGTTCCAAATCGGTATCGTCGATGCGCAGCATGAATTCGCCGCCCTTGGATTTGGCGAACAAATAATTGACCACCGCCGCACGGGCATTACCCAGATGCAAACGGCCGGTTGGAGACGGGGCGAAACGAAGTCGTACTTTATTGCTCATAATTTCAATTCTTTACTTAAGCTCTTTTCCAGCTTTGCGTTATGGGCATGCGGCGATCCTTGCCAAAGGCTTTGATCGACAATTTCGGCCCGGGCGCCGCTTGCCGGCGCTTATATTCAGATTTATCAAGCATTTGCGCAATTTGCAAGACGGTTGCGGAATCATACCCATGGGCCACAATCTCCGCAATACCCTGATTTTGCTCGATTAATTTATAAAGGATCTTATCCAGCAGATCATACGGCGGCAAAGTATCTTGGTCTTTTTGTCCTGGACGCAGTTCCGCCGTCGGCGCTTTGGTCAAAACCCGTTCCGGCATAACCGGCCATTTGGCATAGCCATATTTTTCGGCATCCGCGCTGTTGCGCCACTTAGCAACCGCATAAATCTGAGTTTTATACAAATCCTTGATCGGATTGAACGCGCCGCACATATCGCCATAAAGCGTCGCATAGCCCGTTGCGATTTCCGATTTATTGCCCGTTGTCAGCAACAACGCATCGGTATGATTGGACATGGCCATCAGAATCACGCCGCGCAAGCGCGGTTGAATATTTTCCAAGGTCAAACCCGATGGATTAATTATGCCTTCTAGGGATTGTTGCACACTTTGCATCGGATTGGTTATTTCGACGCGATGCATATCGATGCCTAAAAAATCGGCGATATTGCCAGCATCCTGAAAACTTTCCAGCGATGAGTGCGGCGACGGCAAAAACAGCGTGCGTACGTTTTCGGGCCCGATGGCATCGGCGGCAATCGCCGCAACCAGCGCCGAATCGATGCCGCCGGACAATCCCAGCACCGCTTTTTTAAAGCCATTTTTATGGACGTAATCGCGCGTGGCCAAACACATTGCCTGATATAATTCGGCTTCGTCATCGGTATCGATATTGGCGGCGGGCAGATCGGTGGTAATCGCGCCGGTTTTCGGATCAAAATCGAAATGGCCCAGATGCTCGACAAATTTTGGCGCCTGGCCGATAATTTTCCCGTCCTTGGCAATAATAAACGAGGCGCCATCGTAAATCACATCGTCCTGGCCGCCAACCATATTCAAATACACCATCGGGATGCCGGATTCCGAAACACGTTCCCGCGCCTGCCCCTTGCGGCTGACATCTTTTTCAATATCGTATGGCGATGCGTTCGGCGCGAGCAGAATCTTTGCGCCAGCCTTGGTCAATACGCTGCAAGTGCGGTCGTACCATAAATCGCGGCATATCAGCATGCCCAGCGGCACGCCCTGGAACATAATCGGTTTTGGCAATGGTCCCCCGGCGTAAATGCGCGGTTCGTCAAACACGCCAAAATTAGGCAATTCATATTTGTATTGAACTTCCTGAACTTTGCCATCCGCAATCAACACCATCGCATTGAATACCTGATCGCCATCGCGCCATGGGGAGCCGACAATCGCGCCGCCGCGCGTAATTTTGCCGGCCAGTTCCTGCGTGGCTTTTTGTGCGGCATCGACAAAACTTTTATTCAAAATCAAATCTTCGGGCGAATAGCCCGATACCGATAATTCCGGCGTCAGCAATAAATCCGCGTTAGCGCGTGTATAATAATCCAAAATTTTGGCGCAATTGCCGGAAAAATCTCCGACAGGCAAGTTTATTTGTGCTAGAGCTACTTTCATATTGCAGGGGTTTGGGTTTAGGGGTTTGGGATTTGGGATTAAAATTATTTCCCACAACCCAAAACCCAGTCCCCAAAACCCATTATAATCCTCCCATCAACACATATTTGACCGAAATATAATCTTCGATCCCGTAAAACGATCCTTCGCGGCCGAAACCAGATTCTTTCACGCCGCCAAACGGCGCGACTTCGGTCGACACAATACCTTCGTTAATACCAATCACGCCATAATCCAAATTTTGCGCCATGCGGAATGCCCGCCCCAGATCGCGCGTATAACAATAAGACGCCAGCCCATAAGCCGTATCGTTGGCGATTTGCACCGCTTGTTGTTCGGAATCGAACGAATACAGCGCCGCCACGGGGCCAAAAATTTCTTCCTGGCTAAGGCGCATTTTTACCGTTGCGCCCGTAATCAAAGTCGGTTCGTAAAAAGTTTGCCCCAACGAATGCGGTTTTCCACCCATACGAATCTTGCCGCCTTGCGCCTTGGCGTCCTCGACAAGGCCGGTGACTTTTTCCAAGGCCGGTTTGTCGATCAATGGCCCCAATTGCGCGCCTTCATCCATGCCATTGGCGACTTTCATTTTTTTCATTTCGGTTTCCAGCAAACCGGCGAACTGGTCATATACTTTCGCTTCGACCAAAATCCGGTTGGCACAAACGCACGTCTGGCCATTATTGCGAAATTTCGATGCCATCGCGCCCTGCACCGCCGACGGCAAATCGGCATCGGCAAAAACGATGAACGGCGAATTGCCGCCCAATTCCAAGGATAATTTTTTTACCGTGCCGGCGGACTGGCGCATTAAAATTTTGCCGACTTCGGTCGATCCGGTAAAACTGATTTTTTTAACATCGACGTTCGATGTCAATTCGCCGCCAATCGCCTCGGGATCGCTGCCAGTAACAATATTGAACACGCCTTTGGGGAATCCGGCTTGAATAGCAAGCTCCGCCAATGCCAACGCCGATAATGGCGTTTGCTCCGCCGGTTTCAACACAATCGTGCACCCAGCCGCCAGCGCAGGCGCGCATTTGCGGGTGATCATTGCCGATGGGAAATTCCATGGGGTGATCGCGCCAACAACGCCGATGGCTTGTTTAAACACCAAAATACGCTGATTGCCTTTATTGGCGGGAATCACATCGCCATAAACGCGTTTTGCTTCCTCGGCATACCATTCCACAAACGTGGCGGCATAGGTAATTTCGCCTTTGGCTTCGGCCAGCGGTTTGCCTTGTTCCAACGTCATAATGCGCGCCAGGGCATCGACATTGGCCAAGATCAAATCGTTCCAGGCGCGCAAAATCTTGGCGCGTTCCTTGGCCGGGCGATCCCGCCAAGCGGCCAATGCGGATTTGGCGGCGGCGATGGCCTGCGCGGTTTCTTTTTGTCCTAGATCGGCGACATTGGCCACAATTTCGCCGGTCGCAGGGTTATGCACCGGAAAGGTTTTCGAGCCAACAACCCATTGCCCATCGATCATCGCATGGGTTTTCAACAAATGTTTATGCGGCATGTTTTAAATTCCGAAATGTTGTTTAGCGTACGCGGACAAGCCTAAGAATGCGAGATTGTCCTGCGTTATAACATAGGTCGGAATCGCGGCCAAGTAATCCCTGCGCCGCCCTTTATTTTCAAACCGTTCCCGGAAGCTGGATTGTTGCACATAATCCATAATTTGCGGCACAATACCGCCAGCGATATAAATACCACCGTGCGCGCCCAGCAGCAGGGCCAAATTACCCGCCACAGTGCCCAGCATGCCACAAAAAATATCCAGCGCCTGTTTGCATAGATTGTCACTGCCGGAAATGGCGCGCTTGCTAATTTCCTCGGCGCTAATTTCGGTATAAGGCTTTTTATGGATCGCGCAAAGCGCCTGATGCACATTGATCAATCCCTTGCCCGACGCGATGCGTTCCGCAGATACATGCGTATATTTCTCGCGTTTCAATTCTTGGATCACTTGCCATTCCAAATCGTTCATCGCCGGCGCGGTGACATGTCCGCCCTCGCCGCTGTTCGCGATCCAATTGCCATGACCATCGGGCAGCAAATATCCAACGCCCAATCCAGTGCCAGGTCCAATAACGCCGATTGGCTGATTGGATTGCGCCTTGCCGCCGCCGATTTGAATCAGTTTCGATTGATCGACATGCGGCACCGATAACGCCACCGCCTTGAAATCGTTCATCACGTCCAAGCGCGACAATTTCATATCGGATTGCAATTTGGATTTGGAAAAGGACCAGGGCGAGTTCGGGAAAATAATTTCATCGCTGACCACGGCGGTGCCGACCGAAAAAACCGCGCGATCGATCTTCGCGCCTTTTTTATGTATTTCATTGGCATAAGCCATCGCCGCATCGGTTAAATTCGGATAATCCGCCGTTTTCAGAATTTGCAGATCGGAAACCGCATGACCATCCGTCAACGCAAATCGCGCGTTTGTGCCGCCAATATCGGAGAGAAGAAAATTCATGATTATTCCAGCGAAAATAAAACCATTGCCGAATGGCGCGGTATTATAACACAAGCCTTAAGAATGCCTAGAAATTTTAGCGGTTCAGCGTCTGCGTCCAAGTCTTTTTGCTAGGGCCCTTAATGTCTGTCTTGGGATATGCGGCCTTCTGCCTGGCGGCAGTTCGACTTTTAATTTACTCGCTAGGGCGGCCGCTTTTCTCGGATGTTTTTCTGGCGTGTGATATTCCCTTATATAAAGCAATGTTTGGGCAACGACTGAGCGGCGGATGCCAAGCGCCACACACAGATCAATACATTCATCCCAATTTTCATATTGGTGCGATTTAGGGTTTGGATCGAATTGTTTAGATTGCACCAACGCTTTGCGCACCGTTTCATCGCCATAACGCAGCCCGTACACTAAAAGATCCGTTTTATGCGTTTTAGATTTCGCCCCATGATCGGAATAAATTGTAAACTCTACTTCGCCATTGGGGTTGGCGCCATTTTGCAGAAGGACTTTGATAATTTTTGCCCTGGCTTCTGGATCAGCGCGATCATGCCGTACATCAAGCGCCATCATCAACGCGGTTTCAGTACCGTCAATCGGGTTATTGAGCAGTTCCTTACGCAATTTTTGTTGACTGGCCTCAGCAATGACTGCCTCGACATCTTCTACTTTATCGCTCAGAATCGCGGTAACCAACTTACCCCGCAAAGATCGAATCGGTGTTAATTGCGTGCGCACAGCACGGCGTGAAGCGGTAGTGGCGGCCATGTTTTCCTCATTAGATTGCTTTTAAAAATACAAGTTTAGGAATAGCGGTTTCCTTGATTCAGAACAATCAAAAACAACCTTTAATTCACGGAGGCGAGACCAGTCTCCGTGCGGTGCAATGTAAATTAAGCTGGGATTTTCAAAGGCTTGGATTCTTCATCATTCCATAACCAAGCTGCCCCACGAATGCCGGATGAGTCTCCATGCCGAGGTGGCACTAACTTTGTATGAACAAAATCAGAGAAAACATATTCTTCCCAAAGTTGAGGAATATTTTTATACAAACGATTCAGATTACCCATCCCACCGCCAAGAATAACAACATCCGGATCGAGAATATTAATCACATTTGCCAAACCGCGCGCCAATCTTGATTCGTACCTCTGGATACAGGCTTCTGCGTCGGCATCGCCATTGCCTGCAAGCGCCCAAATATCATGTGTGGATGCCGCGCGGCCAGCTACTCTTTCAAAATCTGATTTCATCCCGGGCCCAGAAACCCAGGTTTCCATACAACCGTGCAATCCGCAATAACAACTTGGACCCGGACGTTCTTCATCTTTGGGCCAAGGCAAGGCATTGTGGCCCCATTCTCCGGCAATGCCATTTCTTCCTGAAAGAGGCTTTTTATTCACGGCAATTCCAGCACCGGTGCCTGTCCCGATAATAACGGCAAATACCACTTCTGCATCTTGTCCTGCACCATCGGTTGCTTCGGAAACCGCAAAGCAATTTGCATCATTCACACAACGTACAGGCCGGTTACCTAAGGCCTGACTAATATCTTTATCTAGCGGTTTGCCATTCAGCCAAGTCGAATTGGCATTTTTTACCAAACCCGTATCCAAAGAAATTGTACCAGGAATAGCAACACCAATAGTTCCTTTTTTACCAAGGGTAGACTCAGCTTGTTCCACCATCTGTTTCATATTGGCGATGCTGGCTTGATATTCTTTCGGAGAAGGAACGCGATGACGATATAATTCTTTGCCGTTATTGCTATCTAAGCAAATAATTTCCGTTTTTGTGCCGCCAAGATCTATTCCAATTCGCATAATTATTTGCTCCGCGTATTGACGCCTACCAAATCATGAAACCTTGTAGAAGGCTTACTGGGATGCTGTCTACCTTCCACAAATCTTGCCCTTAATCTTCGCAAAACATCACGCGCCTGTTCGGGGGCTTCTACCACGAGAGTTTCTCCAGGCAATGGCGTTTTACCCACCCGCATATTTACCACATTTTCACGCCCTAATTCCATAATTGCCTGTTCAAACATCGCGCCATCTGGTCTTGAATCGCCCAACAGCACAGCTTTTAAGCCGTATGCTTGTTGTGGATCCATATCCATCTTAATTTGCCTTAAGGCAAATGCGGTCCCAATGGCTTTGTTGTGATATGGAGCAGCCATCATTACATCAAGCCATTTTGCACCCTTCAACAATGCAACACTAGAAGCTGTACCATTTAAAGTTGTGTTTAAATGTGCTTGCATTCGGCGTTCTGCCTCATCTACAAAGCCAGCGCAATTGGCAGCCACTATAGTTTGTTTAACCACCACTCTTTGCACTTGATATGTGGGACAATTAAGCGTGGACTCTACCGCGTCTTGCAATCCTATAATTGCCCGCAATACGGTAGATAATCTCTGAGCTAAACCGATCAAGGAATCGTTATATTCATATTTTAGAGTGAATGCTTCTAATTTTCCCACCCGAAAGTCTGCCATAGGAATAGTATCGAATACTTTTTCTGTTGCTCCTGGATCAACAATAATAAAAGAGTCATCTAAATTGATACTATTAGCTGGACGAAGCACTACGCCAAATTCAGCTATAATATTTGGACGAAACCAGTCATCTTGCGGACGAGAACCATTAACAAGATGCTCAAAAGTGTCGGCATCGCGACCCGTATTTACAATAAGGTCGATTTCAGGAGTGTCGTTTAACTCTATAAGCAAACTCCTTGTATCTGGCGAAGCAGGAGTGTCCAACACGTCCAAGCGCGCAGAATTAGGTCTTACAAAACTGTCTTTGTTTTGAACTTCTGGGCGTTTTTCTAAACTGTCATCATAATCCGGCATCACCACCAAACGGGTTGCGCCGTCAACAGTATCTAAAGCTTCTTCGACCGCAGATCTCATCTTCGCCCTCGTTTTTATATTAGATATAACGCATTATTTAATCATCACTTTTTACCATTTCAGCTGTGTACAAACCAATCTTTTTTGGAACAAATGGGATAAGTTATGGTGCATTGCACAATATAGTGCCTGATAGTGCCTTAAATAAAACGCATAATACCGTTTTGTAAAAGCCACTATAGCAAACTAAATGCATAATCCTTATGACATGGCAGTTTTCCGCCAAAGCTCAGTTAGTCATAATTAACTAATGCTCCTCACCTACACCCGCACCGGCAATACGTTTCAATCGACCCCGCTGCAAATTCCGGCCTCGATACCGGAAAATGCGCTTTGGATCGATATGCTGCAACCGACCGCCGATGAAGACCGGTTTTTAGAAAGCAAGCTGAATATTGAAATTCCAACGCGCGAGGATATGCGCGATATCGAACCCAGCAGCCGTCTTTATACCGAAGGCGGCAATTGTTTTATGACGGCTTCCATGCTGGTTGGATCGGATACCCCCAATCCCACAATCTCGCCGGTAACCTTTATTTTGACGCCTACTATTCTCGCCACGGTGCGGTATGGCGAACCATCGGCCTTTAACCGTTTTTCCGGCCGTCTGCTGCGCCAGCCCAATAACCTCGACAAGGCGGAAGATTTATTTTTTCATTTGATGGATGTGGTCGTGGATCGTTTGGCCGAAGTGCTGGAAACGAACGGCCATAATCTCGATACGCTTAGCAACGACGTATTTGCCAACCGCCCGGACAATAACGGCGATTCCATGATGAATCCCAACACCAACGATATGCAACAAGTCTTGAAACGTTTGGGCGTGATCGGAAATTTGGTGTCCATGGCTCGTGAAAGTTTGGTTTCGATCGCGCGTCTGCTCAGCTTTGTTGGGCCGGCCGCGGAATTATGGCTGAAGGGCGAAAGCCAATCGCATATCAAAACCCTGATTCGCGATGTGCGATTTTTGACCGAACATGCCGATGCGATTAACAATAAAATCAATTTCCTGCTGGATGCCACACTGGGCTTGATCGATTTACAGCAAACCAACACCATGAAAGTATTATCGGTCGCTTCGGTCGTGTTATTGCCGCCAACTTTGATCGCCAGCGTTTTTGGAATGAATTTTACCCATATTCCAGGACTTCAAAGCCCATCCGGCTTCACGATTGCCATGATTTTGATCGTTTTGGCTGGTATACTGCCTTATCTGTTGTTTTACCGTAAAAAACTCTGATTCGTTATTGGCATCCGAATTGCAGCTCTGTAAGCGGATGCGATTGTTCCCAAGGGGTCCTTTATAATGCCGGCTGCGAATCCCAAATCTGCCAAGCCTGCCGATCAGGCAGAAAAAGATAAGTCTAATCAACAGGATGTATTTCATTCTGAAAGTGCCAATACAGCGCCAAACAATGTATCCGTGGCTAGCGATACCGCATCCGATACCGATACGTATACTGCAAAAACTGCCGATCAAAAGCCAGGCGAAGCCGTCAATATTGCCGAAGCCCCCGCCGGCGATTCAGGCAACGCGGCAACCGATTCCAGCCCCAATATTTCATCCAACAGCAACGTTAAAAATACCGGCGCCGGATTTGACCGGTTACATGATTCCGACGCCAATTTTACGTCCAGTCTGCATCCGCTGTCCGGCGCCGATAGCGGCGACAATAATTTAGATTCCAATGATTACCGCGGCCAATTTTTAAATGACGATGCTGTTCGCCGCGATACTTTATTTTTCGAAGCGCGCGATTCCGGATCCGGCAATCCAGATAATGGTAATGGTGGTAACAATCCGCCACCACCACCTCCACCGCCTCCGCCGCCTCCGCCACCACCTCCTCCTCCTCCGCCTCCTCCTCCGCCTCCAAAACCGTTATTATTGGACGATCACGATAACATCGTCGATTTCCGCGCGGTGGATATGAACCAATATCATCCTTTGACATACAATCACGCTGGCGCCGGTGACGATCACATTATCTTGCCAAGCGATACCACGAATGCGGCCAATGTCGGGTTAACCGACCTTCCATTTCATGGCGACAGTGGCAACGATACGATTATTGGCGGCGATATGGACGATATTATTTTTGGCGATGCCGGAAATGACGTTCTGACCGGCAACAATGGCAACGATCAACTATTTGGCGGCGACGGTAATGATACGCTTTATGGCGGACTTGGCGCGCACGACATTTTAATGGGCGGCGATGGCAATGACATTATAACCGATAGCGACGGAATTGATCTGGCTCATGGCGGGGCTGGCAACGATATTATCGACATAAATCTGCACTTTACCTATCCGATTCTGCCGCCGGACGCGCCGCCGGTACTATTGGCTCCACCGCAATCTATTGACCAAATTTATGGCGGTGACGGCGACGATACAATCACGGTGACAATGGATCACCCGCTTTATACGCTAAGCCTTTATGCCGATGACATGGCCCCCGGATCGGGCGATGGTAACGACAAAGTATTTTTACATGGCGAGTACGCGCATAGCGAAATTCATCTTGGCGGCGGCAACGATCAATTTACCGCCGGAATGGGCGAAGATATCGTTTCAACCGGCGACGGCAAGGACACTGTGATCTGGCATAATATGGCCGATGTTGGCGACACCATCACCGATTTTGAAAGCGGATTGGACAAGCTCGATATTGCAGATCTATTGATTGGTTACAATGCCACCCATGTTCTAGACCATGCCATCAACGCCGTTCATATTGACGCCAGCGCGGTCACCATCCTATCCGCCATACCGGTAAATTTCGTCAATATCGGCAATTCATTGTCCAGCTTTGTAAAATTCGATCCAACCTCCGCCACCAACACCGACGTGTATATTGACCCTAACGGTGCCAAAGGCGGCGCCCAATGGACCCTGCTCGCCCATGTACAACATTTGCCGGGCGTGACGGTAAAATATGCCGATATAATCGCCACCCACTAGTCTTTGCCTACCTCCTCCCCCTGCTAACCCCTTGTATTTCCTACAAGGATACAATGGCATGTTTCCTGCATGGGTAAATACATAAGACGGCATAAGTCGTCGAGGCGGGAGTAAAAAGATGACAGAAGCGGTAAAACACAACAGTAAAACTACCGAAAAAAACGACCAAAAAGTCGTTGAACAAAAAGACAATACACACGTTGGCACAGAAGTAACCGCAGAAGTCACCACCACCGCTTCGGATAATGAAGCGGCAACCGGCCAAGACACCTCTTCGCAAGAAGCGGTTAACCTTGCCGAGTTGCCGGACTCCGCCGTTGCGGCAAACTCCACCGTTTCTAACAATGACGCGCAAGCTTCGGTCGACACCGCGATCAATGCGGGGGCTGCGTTTTCCAGATTCATCGATACCAACATCGCCGATGCTTATAATATGGGCGGCGCAAATGCGAATTACATTATTCGCCAAGATAATTTCGAAAAAATCACCCAAGACTCCGGCGATTTTTTCTCGATCTTACGCAATCATAAATTCTTCGTTGCTTATAATGCCTTGTCAATCGGCGGCGATGAACCATCCACCCCAAGCGAGCCAAGCAATCCATCGGAACCATCAAATGGCGGCCACAGCGGCGGCGACATTCCAACGGACAACACCTCGGCTCCATCGACCGGCGGCAATTCCAGCAATGGCAGCAATAACGACAATGTCTCCTCTCCAATCGCACAAGATCCTGCCGTAAATCCAGAACCACCAGTTCAAGGCCCGATTGCCAGCGAACCAGCGCAACCTGTCGAAGAACCAGAACCAACTCCAGAACCACAACCTGAGCCAACCCCTATTCCAGAACCGACTCCAGAGCCAGTTCCGGTGCCAGAACCCACTCCGACGCCAGAACCAACTCCAGAACCACAACCTGAACCAACCCCTATTCCAGAACCGACTCCAGAGCCAGTTCCGGTGCCAGAACCCACTCCGGTGCCAGAACCCACTCCGACGCCGGAACCCACTCCGACGCCAGAACCAACTCCGACGCCGGAACCAACTCCGACGCCGGAACCAACTCCAGAACCGCAGCCTGAACCGACTCCAGAGCCACAACCTGAACCAACTCCGGAACCACAGCCTGAACCAACTCCGGAACCACAGCCTGAACCACATTACGATGTAAAAATCGTCACCGACGATATGCATATTGATTGGGAAGGCAGCAACAAGGCCGAATGGTTTACAGCAACCAATGGTGTCGACAGAGCCCGTGCCGACGATGGCGACGATATCCTGGATATCACCTTCAACGAAAAATGGGACAATGACAGCAGCAGCAAAAACGCCCCATTTAGCAACAATAAAATTCTTGGCGGTTATGGCGATGATCAAATCGACATCACCATGAATCACAGCCAATTTAAATTATATATGAAAGCCGATGATAACAGCACCAACGGCAAATTAGACGGCGACGATATTGTCCGTTTGCACGGCACCTATGCCGAAAGCAACGTTACATTAGGCGGCGGCGGCGACCACTTTATCGGCGGCATGGGTGCAGACACCGTAACCGGCAACGATGGCAACGATATTATCCAAGGCGGCCTGGGTGCCGACAAATTAACCGGTGGCGATGGCGCAGACACTTTCGTCTGGGGCAAAGCCGATATCGAAAAAGGCGAATTGGACACCATCGCAGATTTCAACATCAAAGATGGCGACAAATTAAATCTGACCGATTTGTTAGAAGGATATAACGATAAATTAAACCTGAACGATTTCGTCCGGTTCGTCGACGGCAAAGGCAACAGCTCGATCCTAGAAGTGAATGTCGAAGGCAACGGCGCCAAAGGCGAATGGCACCAAGTGGCCACCTTCACCAAATTATCCGCCGCCGATGCCGGCATGAACTTAAGCAAAATTATCGCAAACCCACACGAGGCTTATTAATACTCGGGCGGCTCGCACAGACTTTACCCGTTGCTCCCAAACCCTCCCCCCACCCCCGCAAACCCCCGGCCTTAAAACCGGGGGTTTATCACAACTCTGGGGTGTGCTCGCGGCAAAGCGGATAAACCTTCAATACTCTTTAATAATAAAAGAATAATTTGCGGAATTTAAAACATGCGGTCGCATTCTATTTGATTTATTTGTGGATATATACAATCAATGGTTGCATACAAGATTATCCGGAATTATTGTGTTTGTATGCAACAGAAATCCACAGACAACTTTTTTATTAAGCACGCCACTACAATAGCAATCGCATCGGTCACGGTCTTAATGATCTTAGCCGCATCAGCCTATTACCAGCAGGGGGTCGCGAACACCGCCAGCAAAGGATGGGTCAATCACACTTATAATGTGCGGGGCCATATTCGGCGGCTGGTGTCACAGTTTAAAGAAGTGCGATTTAGCGAGCTGGGCTTTTTGCTTACCGGAAATGAAGATTACCTGAAACCATATCAAAAAGCCGTAGCCACCACGCAAAGCACCGAACCATTAAAAAATACCCTGGAAAGCGATAGCTCGGTAGCGGAACGGCTGGCCTTAATTAAAAAACTCACCATCGACAATTCATTGCAGCAACGCAATATCCAGGAATTGGAAGAGGTAGTGAACGAATACTTCCAATATATTGCAAAAGCCGTAGAGATGCGTAAAAACGAAAATGAAGCGGGCATTCAGGAAATGCTTAGGGATAAAACCAGTGAATCGCTAACATCTCACATCGATATATTGTTACGAGTTATGGAAGCCGAAGAAAGCCGCTTGCTGGATAGCCGCATTGAAATTGACGAGATAAATACGCATCAATCCAATATCTTTACACTAACCGGAATTGCCGTTTTTTATTTTTTGATCGTGCTGGGTATCTGGATATATCAGCGCAGCCGCGCGCGCGCGCAAGTTCAGGCATTGCGTTACACCCAGGAATTGGAACGCAGCGAAGAAGAACTAAAGATGCAACAGGAAGAACTGAAGGCATCGAATGAAGAAATAGAAGCTTCCAACGAAGAGATGGAGGAAAAAACAAAAGCATTAGAGGAACAAAATATCCGCATACGCTTGCAATCGGAAGAACTGACCAAAACCCAAAAACTGATCCAGGAAAAGGCCAACGAACTTGAACGCGCCAGCCGGTATAAATCGGAATTCCTTGCCAATATGTCGCATGAATTGCGTACTCCGCTGAATAGCCTTTTAATATTGGCCAGAATGCTTGCCGCCAACGAAGAAGGCAACCTGACCGAAGAGCAGATGGAAGAAGCCAGGGTCATTTATAATGGCGGTTTAGAACTGCTGAATTTAATCAACGACATTTTGGATCTTTCCAAGGTAGAAGCCGGAAAGTTGACCATTACCGCCGAAAACGTACCGATTGACGGCATCGTAAAAAGACTTCAACAGCAATTCCTGCCGGTAGCCAAGGAAAAAGGAGTCGAGTTCCCCGTTAAAACCGCGCCTGATCTTCCTGAACAGATCTTCAGCGATGGACAACGTCTGGAACAAATATTGAAAAATCTATTGTCGAACGCCTTTAAATTCACCGAAACAGGTTCCGTTACACTGGAAATCCGGCGCCCGGATGAAACGATCGAATTGCAACGCCAAGCCCTGCACCCGGACAATTCGATTGCGTTTTCGGTAATTGATACCGGAATAGGCATCGAAGCGTCCAAATTCAAAGATATTTTCGAAGCTTTTCAACAAGAAGACGGATCTATTGACCGCCATTATGGCGGCACCGGCCTGGGGCTGACAATCGCCCGTAAATTTGCGCACATGCTTGGCGGTGAAATTCACGTGAAAAGCGAAAAAGGCACTGGCAGTTCTTTCACCCTGCTTCTGCCCTTGGCCCTTGTTCAATCCGAAGATACTGAATCTGCCCCTACTTCTTCGGAAGACGCAGAAGAAACCAGCCGCATTGAATTAAAAACAAGAAATAGAACCGCTGTTGAACAGTTCATCGAAGACGATCGTAAAATTATCGGCGAGAAAGACAAAGTTTTATTGATCATTGAAGACGACCCCACTTTTGCCGCCACATTGATGAAAATGGCCCGCAAGCGCGGATATAAATGCATATGCGCCGGCGACGGAAAAACCGGCCTGCTGTTCGCTATAGAATGGAATATTACCGCCATAATTCTGGATTTAAAACTGCCGGATATCGATGGCCTGCAAGTTCTGGATCAATTAAAACACAACCTAAGATCGCGGCACATCCCAGTGCATATTATCAGCGGCCGGGATGCGGAGGGCAATGTCGTGCCCCTTCGCAAGGGTGCTATCGGATATTTATCCAAGCCGGCGGACCAAGAAGCGATCGAGGGCGTATTCGGCAAAATCCAGGAATTGTTGGAAACGCAAGTCAAACAAGTCCTGGTTATAGAAGACGACAAGAAAAACCAAGTCGTTATTCAAAGTCTTTTGAAAAAGAAAGATATCATGCTGACATTTGCCGGCACCGGCAGCGCCGGTCTGGAAAACATTAAAAACTCCCATTACGACTGCTTGATCCTTGATCTCCGCCTGCCCGACATGACTGGGTTTGAATGGCTGAAGAACGCGGAAAAAACGGTTGGCGAAAGAAATTTGCCGCCGATCATTATTTATACCGCCCAAGAATTGACGGAAGAGGAAAACCGCAATCTGCGCCATTATGCGGAAAGCATTATTATCAAAGGCGCGAAATCGCCCGAACGTCTGCTGGACGAGGTAACTCTATTCTTGCATACGGTGGAATCGGCATTGCCAAACGAGCAAAAAGAAATCATCCGCATGCAGCACGACCCGGACAAAGTATTGAAAGGCAGAACACTGCTATTGGTCGATGACGATTTACGCAATACATTCGCCCTGTCCAAATTGCTTAAAAAACATGGCATGAATATTATCATTGCCGACAATGGCCAGATGGCGCTTGAAAAATTGCAACAAAATCAATCTATAGAACTGGTCATCATGGATATTATGATGCCGGTCATGGACGGATACCAGGCCATGCGGGAAATACGCGTCCGCAAGGAAACCAAAGACCTTCCTATCATCGCTTTGACGGCACGGGCCATGCAGAACGAACAGGAAAAATGCATCGCCGCCGGCGCCAACGATTATCTGACAAAACCTGTCGATATCGAAAGGCTGCTGACATTATTGCGGGTGTGGCTATTTAAACAGGAAGAGGCAGCCTAATGAACACCCTGGCGATTACTGTCGACACGGACGATTATAAATCCGCGGATAATTCATCAAAACTAGACAAAGACACGGAAAAAATTGAAATAGAATTGTTGCTATCCGGTATTCACAAACGCTATGGCTATGATTTCTCCCACTACTCCCAGGCATCGCTGCGCCGCAGGCTGATTCGCGCGCGCGACTACGCCGGCCGTTCCAGATTCAGCGAATTATTGGACGATTTGCTGCATAATGAAAAAAGTTTCGACGAATTTTTAAAGCATATGTCGATTACGGTCACGGAAATGTTCCGTGATCCCGGATTTTATCTTTCTGTGCGTGAAAAAATCGTCCCGGTTCTTAAAACATTTCCGTTTATCAAAATCTGGCACGCGGGTTGCGCCACGGGCGAAGAAGTGTATTCCATGGCCATCTTGCTGGAAGAAGAAGGATTCTTAGACCGCACCATATTATACGCCACGGATTTCAATAAATACGCGCTGGAAACGGCGCAAGAAGGCGTTTATCCGCGCAAGAACATCGAAGACTATGCCGAAAATTACCGGGATGCCGGCGGCAAGCGTTGTTTTTCCGATTATTACAGCGAAGGATACGACCTTGTTAAAATCAAGAACCGCTTGAAAGAACGAATCACCTTTTCTTACCACAATCTGGTGACCGATGGCGTTTTCGGCGAAATGAACATCATATGCTGCCGAAACGTCATGATTTACTTTGACAAATTTCTTCAGAATCAAGTTCTGTGGAAATTTTCCGATGCCTTGCGCCATGGCGGTTTTTTATGCCTGGGCAGCCGCGAAACGCTGAACTTCAGCGAGATCAAGCCTTTGTTTGAGACGGTCGACACAAAACAGCGAATATACAAAAAAACCGGAACAGCCTATGCAACCCAGCCCTTATGAAAGCATTGTCATAGGCACTTCCGCCGGCGGCATCAATGCGTTGAAAACCATCCTTCCCGCGTTGCCGGAATGGTTTGCGATTCCTATCGCGATCGTTCAACATATTGACATAAGATCCGACGATTTTCTGGCCGAGTATTTAAACGATATCTGCGAAATAAACGTCAAACAGGCCGAAGACAAAGAACCGATGCTGGCGGGCCACGCTTATCTTGCGCCGCCAGGATACCATTTGCTGATCGAGGAAGACCGCACATTTTCTCTTTCCGTCGATGGTAAAGTGAATTTCTCGTGCCCTTCCATCGACGTGCTGTTTGACAGCGCGGCCAACGCGTATTCCGACCGGTTGATTGGCGTTGTCTTAACCGGCGCGAACGGCGACGGCAGCATGGGGTTGAAAAACATCAAATTGTCCGGCGGCCTTGCCATCGTTCAGGACCCTGCGACCGCGGAAGCCGAGGCAATGCCCCTGGCCGCTATTTCCGCGACGCCGGTCGATTATGTTGCGGATATAGATGATATAGCGGCGTTATTGATACGCCTCGCCTCTTGTCAATACGGAGAAGCTTATGGCTCAAGCATTATCAAATAAACCTATTCTGCAACACAGCGCCACCGGCCAGGCGGACGGCCTTTTAGCGGATCTACGGCCTAAAATTCTGGTTGTCGACGACCGGAAAGAAAACCTGCTGGCAACCGAAAAAGTTTTACGCAATCTGGATGTGACGATATTCAAGGCGATATCCGGCAACGAAGCGCTGTCCCTGATGTTGCGGCATCAATTCGCGGTAATATTGCTGGATGTGCAAATGCCGGAAATGGACGGTTTTGAAACCGCCAAATTGATGCAAGAGCAGGAACAGATGCGCGGCACCCCTATTATTTTTGTAACCGCGATCAACAAGGATGAAAAATACGCATCCCAGGCGGCGGAAATCGGCGCGGTGGATTATATTTTCAAGCCCATCAACCCCGACATCCTTCGCAGCAAGGTAAAAGTATATATCGACATATACGTGCAACGGGAACAAATTCTGAAACTGAACAGCGAACTGAGGCAATCCAACGAGGAGTTGGAACGGTTTGCCTATATCTGTTCTCACGATATGCAGGAACCGGTACGGATGATGGAATCTTACGCGGAAATGATGGAACAAACCTGCCTGGCCAATCTGGACGACCGCGGAAAAAAATATCTCGGCTTTATTCTAAGCAATGCGCGCCACCTGCGTAAAATGATCCGCGACATTCTGACTTTCTCCCGTATCGGCCGCGAGGAAATTAAATTCGAAAAAGTGGATTGCAACCAGGTTATGAAAGAAGTATTGGGCGAATTCGAATCCATCATTGAAAGCAAGAAAGCCGATATACGCCTTGGTTCTTTGCCAGCCCTGCAAACCAGCCAGACTTTGGTGCGGGTATTGTTTCAAAACCTGATCGGCAACGCCCTGAAATTCCAGGCGCGGGATCATACCCCTGAAATCCGCATAGAAGCGCAGCTCGCTACCGATACTTGGGAATTCCGCATATCCGACAACGGCATCGGGATCGACCCGAATTTCAACAGCCGGGTTTTTACGATTTTCCAGCGCATTCACCGCAAAGAGGATTTCCCGGGAACCGGGATCGGATTAAGCACCTGCAAGAAATTTATCGAATTATGCGGCGGCACGATCCGGTTCCAGTCCAGTCCGGGGCAAGGAACCACATTTTTCTTTACTCTCCCTACCGAAGAGGTGTCTCATGGATGACAAAGCATTGATCGATATATTATTGGTGGAAGACAATGAAGGCGATGTCGAGTTGACCAAATTGGCGTTCGAAGCCGCCGAGGTTCCGGTACGCATCGCCGTCGTCAACAACGGCGCCGAAGCATTGGAATACTTAAAACAGCAGGCCACCAAGGGCCAAGGGATGCCCCGCCTGATTCTGTTGGACATCAACATGCCGCGAATGGATGGGATGGAGTTTCTGAAAATCGCCAAAGAGGATGAAATGTTAAAAGTCATCCCCGTGATCATGCTGACCAGTTCCCGCGCGGAAAAAGATATCCGGGAATCTTACCGCCGTCATGCAAACAGTTATCTTTTAAAACCCGACAGCATCGAAAACCGGACCAGCATGGCCAAACAAGTGCATGATTTTTGGATCACCCTGGCGCAGGCGGCGGCCTAGACCGGCCCCCAACCGTTCCATTGGCGTCATAAAACGCATTTTTTACCGATTTAACATGGATTTACCGGTTGTTCCGTACCATCGGGTTTTCCCTTGATTTTCCCGGCGCGGCAGGCTAAAAATCCCCCTTCGCCTTTAGTCCCCATCGTCTAGAGGCCTAGGACACCTCCCTTTCACGGAGGTAACCGGGGTTCGAATCCCCGTGGGGACGCCAATTAGCAAAACAGCCCCTTTCAGGGGCTTTTTTGTTAAGTCCCCACGGGAATTCAAACTGGCATTACCGATTCCATACCACGACACAAAAATTGCCACCTTGTCCGGACACTGCGAATCACATGCCCCTCACGGGACCTTCATTGCTTGATACCTACTCCTCCCGGTAATTGAGGTCGCAACCGAAACTTTCGTGGATGACGTATATGGCAATAAATCCAAGAATAAATGTCACTGCGCCCACCAACGTCACCGCTGGAATTAAGCCCATATCCACGCGCAAATAATTGACCGATGTGCTGATCGCGATAAAGGTTGCACGCATGAAATTGGGGATCGATGTCGCCGCCGTCGCGCGCAAATTCGTTCCAAAAATTTCAGCGGCAATCGCAACCACTACCGCGAAAAACCCTGCGGCAAATCCCATCGCAAATAACATAACGGAATAAAACAAATGAGTTTGAGAATGCGGCGCGAGAAAAAAATAACCGCACAGCAAAAATGCGGCACCCATAAAAACGCCGATCACTTTGCGCCGGCTTCTGAACCATTGACAGGCGCAACCGGCAATAAAATCGCCAGCCGCCAATCCTAAAGCCGAATATAGTATCGCATCACCCGCCGGGTATTGTGTTTCCGCGCCCAGCGCCTTGCTGATTTCCGGGACAAAGGGCGCCAAAAACCAAACAACAAAATACACCGGCGCCCCTAGCATCATACACAATACAACACGCTTGATACGGCTGGTGCTGGAAAACATCAATTTCAAACTGCCACGCGTATCATCCTGAATTTGATTCAAGAAAATAAACGATTCCCGCACACGCATCCGCAGCAACAGCAACAAGAATCCCATAATGCTGCCAATGGCGTAAAAGGCGCGCCAATCCACGTATTTAGCGACAATAGCCGCCGCCACTGCACCCGATATGCCAAATCCCGCCACGAGCGCCGTGCCATATCCGCGTTTTTCCTTGGCCATGACTTCGGATACCAATGTCATCGCCAGCCCAAGTTCGCCCGCCAATCCCAATCCCGCAACAAAGCGGCAAAGTTTGTACATGGTCACATCATGCACCATGGCATTGGCCAGTGTCGCGCCGGAATAAACGATAATGCTAAGGAACAGCAATCGCGTGCGGCCGATTTTATCGCCCAAAACGCCGAACAACAGACCGCCGATCAAAAGCCCGATCAATTGCGTGTTAACGATACTGATGCCGACGGAAAATAAATCCGCCTCCGCCACGCCGATATCGCGCAAGCTGGTCATGCGCACGACATTGAATCCCAACAAGTCATAAATATCGACAAAATACCCCAATGCAGCGACGATGACTGGCAGGCTGAAAACACCGTAATTGGGATTGGCTGGCGCGGTGGATGCGGTCATTATAAACTCCTATCCTATGGCAGCGGCGTCTTCGATTTGAAACTGCGCCGTCGTTCGCCCGTTAAAATTATTTTCCCGCAAGGTCCCGGCGACATGAATCTGCGCACCCTTGCTTTGCAATAAAAATTTGCCCAGTTTATTTTCCATCACGCGGAACGCGACCGCTTTGATTTCACTGCCATCCAAACCGCGCAGCGTCAGGCGCAGATGTTTTTCCTTCATAATATCGGCAAATGCAACCTGCACATTGTGCACTGCAAAGCGCGGTTGCGGATTGCCCTGGCCGAACGGTTCCAACTTTTTCAATTCCTGCACCAAACCCATGTTCAACGCGCCCGGCTGCGCCACCGCGTCGATCGCAAGACGCGGCGTCATATTGGTGTTGGCGGTGTCCTTGATAAAACGCTCCGCGATATATTGCCGGAATTGATCCAATTTTTCAGGCACGATTTTAAATCCGGCCGCCATGGCGTGTCCCCCGCCCTTGTCCAGAATACCCAATTGCTGCGCGGATAAAACCGCGCTGCCCAAATCGAATCCGTGAACCGACCGCGCCGACCCCGTTCCCTTGCCATCGTTCAGGGCAATGACAAAACTGGGCTTGTGATAACGGTCTTTCAGGCGGCTGGCGACAATACCGATGACGCCAGGGTGCCAGTTTTCATTCGCGGCAACGATTACCGGCGCATCTTTGGATGTAGCTTCGATCTGATCGATGGCTTGCGCCAGAATAGTTTGTTCCAATTCCTGCCGCTCGGTATTCAATTTATCCAATTGCCGGGCGATATCCTGCGCGCGCCACTCTTCGGATTCGGCCAGCAACTGCACGCCCAAACTGGCGTCTTGCAAACGTCCCGCCGCATTTAAACGCGGCCCCAGCAAAAATCCCAAATGATACGCGTCCGGTTTTCCGTCCAATCGCGCCACATCGGCCAGCGCGCGCAAACCGACATTGTTGCGCTGTGCCAGAATTTCCAAACCGCGCCGGACAAAAGTACGGTTCACGCCCACCAAAGGCACAATATCCGCAACCGTTCCCAGCGCGACAAAATCCAAATAGTTTTTTAAATCTGGCTCTCCCCTATCCGCGCCAAAGTGCCCACGTTCACGCAATATCCGATTGACCGCCATGATCAGAAAAAATGTAACGCCGCAAGCCGCCAAATATTTATGATCGAACGCGCAGTCCAGACGATTGGGATTCACAATCGCGGCAGCGGGTGGCAGATCCGTTCCCGGCAAGTGATGATCGATAATTAGAATTGGGATTTTATCCGCATATTCGCCGATCAAATCAGTGGCGGTGATGCCGCAATCCAAAGTGACAATCAATTCCGCGCCATTGGCCAATAATTTATCGAATCCCAGCGCGCTGGGCCCATATCCTTCGGTAAAACGGCATGGAATATGAAATACGGTCTTACCGCCAGTTTCGTGAATATAGCGGCGCAACAACCCGGTCGATGTCGCTCCATCGACATCGTAATCGCCCAATATGCCAATGGTTTTTTTTGCAACAATCGCATCCGCCAGTATCATGGCGGCTTTTTCCATATCGATCAATCCGTATGGATCAGGCAATTGCCGCAAGGTTGGATTCAGGAAATCGTCGATATGGTCCAGCGTCACTCCGCGCGCGGCCAAAATCCGCGCGACCGTATCCGGCATATTATACCTTTGTGCAATCGCCAATGCCGCGCGATCATCGGCGGAAATCAATTCCCACCGGCGTCCGGTGATGGAATGTTCGACTGCGGTATTCAAATAATCCTGCCTTACGCGCTAATCCATGCCGCGCATATCGTTTTTCTGTTTTAAATTATGGTGGGCTTCGACATACCGAACCGTGCCCGATTTGCTGCGCATAACCATCGAATAGGTAAATACGCGGCCGCCTTGGTGCCGCACGCCGCGCAGCATCGGCCCATCGGTTACGCCGGTGGCGGCGAACATCACATCGCCATTCGCCATATCGTTCAATTTATAAATACGGCGCGAATCGGCAATGCCGCAATTGGCCGCGCGTTTTTCCTCGATTTCGTTGCGAATCACCAACCGGCCTTGCATTTGTCCGCCAATGCAACGCAATGCGGCCGCGGCCAAAACGCCTTCCGGCGCGCCGCCCGTGCCTATATATATGTCAATGCCGCTTTGCGGTTGCGTGGTTGCGATCACGCCGCTGACATCGCCATCGGAAATCAAACTGATGCGCGCGCCTGCCTGGCGAACCGAAGCGATTAAATCCGCATGGCGCGGACGGTCTAAAATGCAAACGACTAAGTCTTCGATCAGCACGTTTTTCGCGCGCGCCAGATTATGCAGATTTTCGGAAACCGGCGCGGCCAGTTGCACAATACCTTCGGCATAACCTGGCCCGATGGCTATTTTTTCCATATACACATCCGGCGCATGCAGAAATCCGCCGGAATTGGCCATCGCGATAACCGATAGCGCGTTGGTTCCACCCTTGGCGGTGATAGTGGTGCCTTCTAATGGATCAAGCGCAATATCAACCTTTGGTCCATGCCCAAGTCCGACTTTTTCGCCAATGAACAACATCGGCGCTTCGTCGCGTTCCCCTTCGCCAATCACCACCTTGCCATCGATGTTCAGCCCGTTCAGCGCCCAGCGCATGGCGTCGACCGCGACACGATCCGCCGCTTTTTCATCCCCCTTGCCCATTTGGGTTGATGCGGCAATCGCCGCTTCTTCGGTCACCCGCACGACTTCGAGCGCTAAATCGCGATCCATTGCTTGATCGGTGGCGCGGCGTTGCGGACTGAGTTTTTTATTCAGGTTAAAGATCATGCGTCATCGCTCCTTGGGAACGGAAAATGATGGCCTAGTATGCCACGAAGCCGCCACCAAGCAAACCAATTGTTTTCCACCCTTCGCCACTACGCGGCTTCGGGTGGCAAAGCCACGCGAAGCAAATATAAAGCGAGGGGTGTCCTCCGAAGCTCGTTCCGAGCGTAGGGGGACTGGCGCAATTGTGGATCATATCTCGGTCAACCCCTTACTGCTAAACCACCTTGCTTTCTAAGGGGCTTTCCTTATAAATACGGGGCTATAGGCAATTTTCATAAAAGGGAAAGATCATGGCTAAATCCAAAAAACCGAAATCGAAGGCAAAACCAAAAGCCGCCGTCAAAGCGCGCCCGAAAAAAGCAAATTCTAAGGCCATGAAAAAACCGGCGAAAAACAAATTCGCATCCTTTATTTTGAAAACGCCGGATCAATTCAAAAGTTTCGTTACCAGCACCGAAGCGAAAAGCGGTTATCGCAAACCGATCGGATTCGGCATTTGCCACGTCGTGCGCGGCATGGCGCGCCCGGAAAAAGTTCTGACCTGCTATTTCCCGGTTGTGAACTGGAATGAAAATTTCGGCACCGCCGCGGTATTGTTGGATGCCGCCGGATTAACCGGCAAAGAAATTTCCGGCAAAAGCGAAGTCGTTGTTCCATTAACCCGTGACATCATCGAAACCGCTTATGCCCGTTTCACGCCCTTTATCGAATCGGCCCAAGGCGATCAGCACCGCAACGTGCAGGTAATCAAAATGTTGCGTCCAATTTATGACGATATGGACGATCCTGAAAATTCCTATCAAATCGTGTTTTTATTCGAAGACGCCGAACCGCAATCCCTTCCTGCGATTTATTTGAAATTGCTGGCCATGTCGTCAACCAAAGCCAAGCCGCGCAGCCTGAATCTGACCGGCATTTTCGGCAAATTGGAAAATCTGGCTTGGGTGGATGATCAGCCATACGAATTGGATTATCTGCGCGAACATGAAATCGGCTTGAAATTGACCGGTCAATTCCCGGCGATCGATTCGGTCGATAAATTTCCGCGTTATTTAATGCATGTAATTCCGGCCGATAACACCCGCGTTCTGGATACCAGCCGCGTGCGACTTGGCGCGCATTTGGCCGGCGGAACCACCATTATGCCGGGCGCATCCTATATCAATTTCAATGCCGGCACCCTTGGCCCGGCGATGGTCGAAGGCCGCATCAGCAGTTCCGCCATTGTCGGCGCGGGATCGGATGTCGGCGGTGGCGCCAGTATCATGGGCGTTTTGTCGGGCGGCAATTCGACACCAATTACCATTGGCGAAAAATGCTTGTTGGGCGCGAATTCGGTCACTGGCCTGCCGTTGGGCGATGGCTGCATTATCGATGCCGGCATTGCCATTCTGGCTGGAACCAAGATCGCAATTTCTGGCAAGGAACTGGCGAAATTGGCCGAAGTCAATCCAGGCAAAAACCTGAAATCGCTGGCGGCCAGCCATGACGGCGCGACCGACAGCTATATCTTCAAGGCAAGCTCGCTGGCCGGATGCAACGGACTGCATTTCCGCCAGGAAAGCACATCGGGCAGAATGATTGCCACCCGCAGCTCGCGCACCATCGAGTTAAATAAAGATTTGCACGGCAATGCGCCAAAGAAGACGGCAGCGTAAGTTGCAAATAAGATGAAATGAAAGATCCCCCGATTGGGGGATTTTTTATGCCAGTAAATTCAGGATCGACGACCTATTCACATTCTGTTCGATTCGCGGATTATACCGCGCCACTAATTGCGCCGCCGGATCGATTTGCGTTCTGGCAAAATCGCTGCGCAACTGATCGATCGTGTCGGCCTGGCTGGAAAAACCTTGCTGATAATCGTAATACGTGTCCCGCGCGGTGCTGATTTGTTCTAATTGGGCTGCCTGATAACCGCCTTCTTGCAGATCAATAGCCTGCTGCGCCAATTGAACATGCGCGATCACTTTGCCCGCAGCATCCACACTGCTCAACTCGTCGTTTGAATTTATCAAGTTTAAATTCTCTAACCTGGCCCCGGCAGGATTGGATGCCCCAGCAACCGTGGGATTGCTGCCAATGTTATGGTCTATTAATTGTTGACGCAAATATTGAAATTCCGCGTCATAAAGCGCGCGCTGATTGTCCGACAAATTGTCGCCTTCATCCACCACCGTCTGCGCAATGGTGGCTACCCGGTCTAAAATATTTCTGGCGGTCGCATAGGAATCAAGGCTTGGCTTTGGCAAGGTTTCATAAGTTTTCTCCACCAGGCCGTTTTGCACAACCTGCAACCGGTCGGACTGCCGGTTGCCGGCGTAAATTTCCTGTTCAATGGCGGATTCTTTGGCCGCAGCCCTGCTGTAGGCGCGCGCGACATCGGCGGCATTCTTACTGCCAAAATAACGATTGCCGATTGCCGTTAGGCCGTCGGTATTTCTGATTATCATCTTCCTATTGCATTCGGCGTATCTACCTGTGCCGCGCAACTCCCCCTCTGGAAGACCTTCCTGGAAATCCTATATCCCCAGTATAAAGGCGATTCGTTAACAGAATCTTAATTGTGTTCTTTAAAGGATATTTTCTGGGTATTTTTTGCAAATTTCAATAAGATATACATACAAAAATGGGCAAACACTTGCTTTATGACGGGAATTGGTTTACACCTCCCTTCCCTGACCAGGGAATAGAAGAAACTAAATACGTTCTAAGGTATCGCGGGGTGGAGCAGCCTGGTAGCTCGTTAGGCTCATAACCTAAAGGTCGTTGGTTCAAATCCAGCCCCCGCAACCAATCTCAGGACCCATCTCATGACCTACCCCATTCTCATTTCCATCGGCCTGCTGGCTGGAATTTGTTCCGGTTTGTTTGGCATTGGCGGCGGCGTTATTATGGTGCCGCTGATGATGCTGAT
>SHNJ01000027.1 GCA_004295055.1 Alphaproteobacteria bacterium
TTGCAGCAACGCAAAATAAAAATGATTCAATTCGAATATGGCAGGGCGAATATATTGTCGAAATTCCTTTTAAAAGATTGGTACGATTTATTAACGCCGCTGGGATACCGGATCGGCAAATTGTACCCGCAACATATTGATTTCAAAGATTACGATTTAAAAGACGAGGATTTTATCGGCCCGAATTACGTCGCGGTGCTAGATTGACGCGCCCATCCGCCCGGATTATAGTATGGGCATTAGGAAAAAAGGTGGGATATGACCAGAAAAGAATCAAGCCAAAATACAAAAACGACAACATTGATCGGTATCATTCAGACAGCATTGGCCAGCGGCAATTTGCAGATTGAGTCATCCGCGTTGCCCGAACTATTCCAAGGCGATATGGTCGCCAACGTGCATGCCAAGGTGCCAGATCAATACCGCAAGAGGTGGGTTTATGGCGACAACCGCGATTTGATGTCGATCGCCGAAGTCGTTGCGCATAACGAGTTCGATGCAAATTTCAAAGGCTGGGTTGCCCGCGCCGCACGGACCAGAACCGAGGCCAGCAAAGCCCGGGGTAAAACCGCCGGGGATAAGACTGGCCGCGCCGCCGACGAATTGGCTCGCCGCGCCAAAACGGGTGAAATTACCACTGCCGCTCAATTGGGCCCAGATCGCCGCGCGCGTGGCGCTGCATTAGTGGCTGGTGTTCGCAGCGCAGCCGCTGGACGCAGGCCGCGCTAAATAATATTCAGATCATAAAAAACGGCGGGGATGACCCGCCGTTTTCGTAATTACACAACAACGCACACCTTAGTCGATTTTGGTTTCAACCGGCGCGGCGCGGCGTTTGGTGTCGATCTCTTTTTCCATCTGATCGATTTTGGATTTGTACGCGGGGCAGTTTTTCTTGTCCATCCAATGTTGCAACGATTCAATGCGTTCCTTGTGGCCTTCCATTTCCACTTTTTCCGCATCCGATGTGTCCAGCGCGAACAACGCCGGCCAGAACAATACCGCGCCCACGGTGCCCATCACCACATTGCCGTCATGCGCGTCATTATGGTCTTTGTATAATTTGATCGCGGCGTTTTCGGATTTTTCAGCCTCGCGCCGCAATTGGGCGCAATTCAATGTTTCATCGCCATGTTTGTATGTCGCGACCGGCCGTGCCTCGCGCCCAGCGCACCCGCTTAAAATCATCGTCACTGCGATCATCGCCATCGCCGCATAAATTTTCTTCATGAACTTCCCCTGGTTGATTGCAATCCCAGCGCCACGCGGACGCCGGATCGGCTCATCCTGGCACAAGAATAAGGCTCTGTCTACTTTCGTCCGCCCGATGTTTGCTGGCGCAGGAATTCCGCCAGATGTGGCTGGATCGGCGTGGGTTCCGGGGTGGGGGCGGTTGGCGCGGACTCGCGCGGCAATATTTTTTCCGATGCCGCATCCGGGTCTTGCGCGTACAATAATTCCTTGTTCGAATCTTTTTCTATTTTTTCCAACTTCGCGTGCAAATACGCGATCAGTTTTTCCGCATATTGCAACCGCGCCAGAATCGATTGCACCCAGTATATCGCCAGCACCGCGCCCACCGCGCACGCTGCCACAATCAAAACGGAATTGGTTGCCGCCCAAAATGGCGCAATGTCTATCCAATCCAAATTATCACCTATTGTCTTGCCGCGGCCGGGATAAAGGCATGGCCGCGAATGATTTAATTGGTGCCCCGGCCTCCCTTCGCTAAAGATACGGAGGGCGAGTTCCTGTTATATTACTACTATATTATGGATTATGGCGCATCTAGTGAAACTTGAAATAGCGTAGGCGAATGGTGCCCCCGGTCGGGGTCGAACCGACACATCCTTGCGAATACCAGATTTTGAGTTTATTGTCTTATCGTTTTCACAGATTCTCATAAATTCTCATAGGTCTTCAAAGGGTTGGTAAATCAAGGTTTATGTGATACGTTGGTATCCATAAGTTCTCATGATTAACCAACTTAGTGATGTCTAAATGATGTCTGAACGTAAAAGGAATGTCAAGCTTACAAAGCGCTTCGTGGATAGCTTGAAAGCGCAAACCAAAGAACAGCGTTTCTGGGATGCTGATGTCAAGGGATTTGGGCTTCGCATCTGGCCTTCCGGCAAAAAAGTTTTTATCGTGCGCTATCGTCTGCCTCATCAAGGCAGTAAACACCCTCCCACCACCTATACCATTGGGGAATACGGCGTCAAAACTGTCGAAGAAGCCAGACAAGACGCAAAAGATATCGTTAGCCAAGCAGGCAAGGGTCTAGACGCCGCACAATCTCGAAAGAAACTAAAGGCGGAATGGACGATAAAGGAATTAGGTGAAGAGTATTTCGAGAAATACGTAAAAATATACAACAAACCGAGCGTTCAAAAGCAGATTCGCCGGGCGCTGGACAGGAAGATATATCCCAGGTTTGGACGTAGGTTGGTTGGGCATGTTACCCGCCGTGACGTTAAGGAATTTATCGCGGATATGGTGGCAACGCCTACGGAAGCTAATAACACATTTGCTTATTTTCGTAAAATGTTCAGCTACGCCGTAGATGCCGAAATTCGGCCGGACAATCCTTGTTTCCGCGTTAAGAAGCATAAAACGGAACACCGCAAGCGGATCTTTGAGGAGGTTGAAACCGAGAAGATTTTACAAGCTTTAAGTAAGGCTGAAAAAGAAAAACGATTTTATGATTCTTCCACGGCGCTTATACGATTTCTTTTTTCTACCGGTTTTCGCATCGGTGAGGCCGTAAACCTGAAGTGGGGAGAAGTTTATTCCGATACGATGCAGGTTATTATGGAGGATACGAAAACCGGCCGGTCGCACAGGCCAATATCTGAACATGCCCGTCAAATCCTATTGGAGCAAAAAGGCGATAATGCCGAGCAAGATGAAGATTTCGTTTTTGTTGTTCCAGGTACTAAAAAAGCTTTGAGTTACAGCTATCTCCGTATCGTTTGGAATTATGTGCGGGCGGAAACCAAAATTAAGAAAATCAATATTCATGACATCCGCCGCACATTCTTAACGATAGCGGGGACAATATCCGGCAACGCTTTCGCCGTGCGCGACATTGGCGGCCATAAAGACATTGCCACTACCAGTGGATATGTACAGCAGAATCTTAAAGCGCGTCAGGAACTGATGAATAATACGGCCAAAGCGATGCTGGCGAAGACGGCGTAGTAATGGAGAGGCGGTAAGTGATGCAGCCCAATATTTTAGAGACGATGAAAAATGTTAAAAACGTTCAAGAATTTAAAAGAATCACTTCTGACGTTTTGCATCTCCTATACGACCTGACCAATGATGATAAAATGGGGCAGGCTGCCCGGCTACTAGCACGCCAGCCGAACAAGCGCCGTGACTTAGAAATCGAAATATTGATTTGTTTTTGGTTGCTAGAGAAAAAGAACCCCTTAATTGGTTCAAAAGCAAGGGTAGTTAGATTTGAAGAAGGACGCCTTGTTGATCAGGGCATCGAAGAGGAATACCGGCCAATAGTTGCAATGACCATCGGCAAACAGGCCGCGGCGTTTGAAAGTTTTCTTAGGGACAGATATTCTGTGGTACCGGGAGTGTTGGTTAAATCGTTTAAGCGCCATTACCTAAAACATAAACAATTTTATGAAGCGGTAGACGATATAAAAATATCCTCCTTTTTGAGTGGCATAGAATATCTAACAGAAGGGAGGCTGCCTCTCCCGAAAGAATGGAATGTAAATGTCAATATTGCCAGCGCAGCGGCATCCTTGCATAAAAACTCAAAAATAAGAAATGCTGATCAGCGTAAAAGAAAAAAGGCGTTTGACAATCTACTTCAAAGCGCTGCTTACCCGCCAAATTATAAACCATCGCAGATTTTTCAGAACTTCAACGATGCATTAATGGCCGTTCTAAACTTCTACGTTTTGCGCGCCACTTCATAAACTCCTGTAAAAGAACATAAATTTACTGGACAAAAATCCGCATGTTTTTTGCCCAGTGACAGATATGGCAGTTTGTTCCAGCGTGCCCCTGTGCGAACACAGGGAGACCTACATGCACTCACAAACAAAACTTAGAACCGAAGAAGCGGCACAATATTTGGGGCTTTCCGCCAGTTTTCTGCGCCAGCTGCGCTGCAAGAAAAACAAAGGCCCCAAATTCTATCGAATTGGCCGCCGCGCAGTTGTTTATGATAAAGCTGATCTCGATTCATGGATGATATCCAAACACTGCTCTTCCACCCATGATTATTGCGTGCGTGAGAATGACTCCCATGAATAGCTCATGGGGGCCTCGCATAACTCTCGCGTTGGGAGGTAAATGGTATGGTGATTACGGTCAGGCACCATGCCCAGCTCACACAGATAAAAATCCTAGTCTGAGTATCAAAGAGGAAAATGGAAAAATTCTAGTGTATTGCCATGCGGGATGCACACAGCAGGCTGTGCTGGCTGCCTTAAATAATATGGAGTTATGGAAAAAACATCAACATTTTCTAGCTCCTTTTCAATATCAGACTTCACACATTTCTCGGCAACAACGCGGGAAATCATCGACAAGCTTTTTTAATATTAAACATTTATGGGATCAGGCTGAACCGATTAAAGGATCGCCTGCCCAAAATTATCTTTCGGGTCGGAGAATAAGATTGGTGGATTTAGAAAGCTTGAGATTCCATCCAGGCTTATATCATAGCCCGAGCGCAAGGGAATGGCCTACGATGCTGGGATTAGTGGTTAATGCTATAACACAAGAACCAGTTGCATTGCATAGGACTTTTTTGAACTATGGCGGCAACGGTAAAGCGCCGGTCGGAAAATCGAAAATGATGCTTGGCCCCAGCAAGGGGGGCATTATAGCCCTTGGAGGTTATGCGGAGAAAATTCTGGTGGGAGAGGGAATAGAAACCTCTTTATCAGCGATGCAAGCCACCGGCATTTCTGCTTGGGCAGCATTATCCTCATCTTTATTATCTTCTTTAAATTTACCGCCTTCGATTAAAGAAGCAATCATTCTTGTCGATGGCGGCAGCGCTGGCGAGACTGCCTCTCAACGAGCCGCGCACCGCTGGGCATTGGAAGGGAAAATAGTCCGGCTTGCCCGCGCTGGAAGTGATATCGACTTCAATGATTTGTTGATGGGACATAGTGATGCTCAATAAAAACGAAGCAAGAATTAACGCTATCATTGAAAATGCAGAGATATCAACCAACCCTGTTGATATCTTGTTAAGTGAGGTGGGTGCTGACCCAGGTGCACCATTTAAGCCGGAGAACCTTAAGCTATTGAAAAGTTTGAAGGCAGAAAATCTTGCCATATACGAGAATGTGCGCGCAAAGCTGAAAGATGAAGGCGTTAGAGTTTCTGAACTCGACAAGGCTTTAGCTGAGGATAAAGTTGGGGCTTTAAAACCGACCCAAGCGCAAAAATTAATCGCGTTGACGGAAGGGATGACCTTATTCCATGATCCCGATAACACAGGTTATGCGGAAATCCAAATAGATGGTCATACGGAAATTTGGCCGATCCGTAGTTCAAAGTTTAAGGAATTTCTAGCCAAAAAATATTATGAATTGTGCCAGGGCGCACCAAGTTCCGAGGCGTCTAATTCTGCCATTAATGTTATTCACGCGAACGCCGTTTTTGGCGGGGAAAAGAAAGACGTTTACCTGCGAGTTGCAAATTTTGAAGAAAAAATATTCTTTGATTTATGCAACGCGGAGTGGCAAGCCGTCGAAATTTCTCGCGATGGATGGAGAATAATGGAGGTTGCACCAGTTAAATTCCGTCGCAGCAAAGGCATGGCTCCTTTGTCTCTCCCGCAGTCAGGAGGAGACATAAATCTTCTAAGAAAATTCTTGAACGTTGGCTGCGAAGAACATTTTATTTTGGTGGTTGCTTGGTTATTGGCAGGCATAAGGGGTCAGGGATCGCTTCCTATTTTGGCGATTAATGGCGAACAAGGTTCCGCGAAGTCAACATGTGCCAGAATCCTTCGCACTCTTTTAGACCCGAGTACGGTGCCATTGCGCACTTTATCGAGTGACGAACAGAGTCTGGTAATTGCGGCGAACAATTCGTACATTCAAGCTTACGACAATATTTCATCGCTGCCTCCCTGGCTTTCCGATGCTTTGTGCAAACTCGCAACCGGCGGCGGGCTTACAAAACGGAAGCTGTTTGAGGATACAGACGAAATATTGTTAGATGTCAAACGCCCCGTTCTTTTAAACGGCATTGAGAGCTTTGTCAGCCGTCCCGACCTTGCCGACCGAACCCTGGCAATATCGCTATTGCCAATACCGGATGAACATCGCCGTACCGAAGAAGAGCTTTGGTGCAGTTTTGATGCCGTTGCACCTCAAATTCTTGGAGCATTGTTGGATGCGGCTGTACAAGGCTTAAGGAGGCTCAAGGAGATTAAGATGGAAAGCCTTCCTAGGTTAGCTGACTTTGCGCGGTGGGTCACCGCTTGTGAAGAAAAATTTTGGCCACCAGGAACTTTTATAAGGGCTTTTAATGCCAATAAAAATGAAATGGTGGAGAAGGTGCTGAGCGAAGACGGCGTAGCACTGGAAATTATCAAACTTCTGGAGGGCAAGTCTGAATGGGTGGGGACGGCGACTCAGTTGTTACAAGAAATTACCCAATCCAATGCAAAAAATTCTTTATTCCCCAAAAATCCAAGGGCAATGTCTGGTGTGCTGGAACGCCTTGCTCCATTTCTTCGTAGATATAATATAGAAATTGATCGGTATAAGGAAGGAAAAGCAAAAACACGACTTATCCGTATTTTACGAAAACCAGATTATACAACCATTACTGCGTCCGCACCGTCCGCACATGATCAATTCAGTGAAAAAACCGTTGATCCGGACGGTGCGGACGATGAAAACAGCCACTTTCTCTCTAATAGCACATGGGAGAAAGAGATTTGAATTTAATCTCACTCCTATTAGAGGCGCATAGGGCTGGAGTAGCTTTGCTTACGGAAGGTGGCAACCTAAAGCTAAAGGCTATTAAACCCCCTCCACAGCGGCTGTTAGACGCTATTACGGCCAGTAAGGCACATATCATCCAGTTGCTGACCCAGCCCACGCAAAGACAGGATATGGAGAATATAATTGCTGGTTATGAAGAGCGCGCCGCTATAGGGGAATTTTGCGGTGGTCAGAACCGCGTTGCAGCGGAAAATGGGGCGATGATGGACATTTTATCGACTTTGTAAAAGTGGGTAGCGTAGTAGGCTGTCACCTTGTCGCAAACAATGCCATGGTATTCGATTATGACTTTTAAGGCTCTTCAAGCAAATAGTGTTTTGCTTGAATGGATACACTTCTTGGCAATTGCTTTAAATTGTTATATCTAAACGTCATGACCAGTAAAACGCGCCAGACTCCCGATATGATTGCTGTCCCACAAACAGTATCCCAGCATCCTGCCTGGATGCGGTTGATGAGTCAAATCGAATGGTATGATTCTAGAAGTAGTAGGTCACAAACACTTTACAAGACGCTAAAGTTTTCACAGCTTTTCATTGCTGTCGCAATCCCTCTTCTAAGCCAGCTTGATCCGCTTTACGCGAAATGGAGCACATCGATTGCTGGCGCGTTAATAGCGGTGTTGGAAGGTGTTCAACATATGAATCAATATTCTACTCTTTGGTTTAGCTATCGTTCCACGGCAGAGCGTCTAAAACATGAGAAATATCTTTTCTTATCCAAGGCTGGCCCTTACCGCAATCTCTCCGAGGATGAAGCTTTGATCTCTCTTGCGGAACATACTGAAGAGCACGTATCAACCGAACATGCCAACTGGTTTAATGAAACCACCCGAAATCATCCGACTGATGCTCAGTCTGGTGAGAAGCAATGACAGCAGAAAATCGACCGGAAAATATAAAAATCGGCCAAATTGAATTGGCGCTACCAATATTTTTTCCGTCCGTATCTTCTGTTAAAACAAACTTGAAGCCTGCCGAATATGCGGGGGTTTTAAGTTCCGTTTCTGCGCTCAATAGACAGTTTTTGGTTTCTGCCTTCGATCTTAGCCATGCGTCGGCGGATGAAAAAATCGTTCTGCGCCAGTCCTTAGCGAAATCTTTAGAGGCTGGGAATGTAGTATTGCTGGATTCCGGTAACTATGAAAGTTTCTGGAAATCGGCAAAAGACAAATGGCAGCAAGCAAGATTCCATGAAGTGTTGCAAACATTTCCTTTCTCGATCGCTTTCAGTTTTGATGAGCAAAATCCTCCAGCTAAAGCAGAGGATCATATTGGGCTTATTATAGAGCGATGGCAGCAAGATCAAGCTGCCGCTGGGTCAAAACCAATCATCCCCATTATTCATGAAAATCCGAATATATTGCCATCGTTGTGCGCTAGAGTGGCTGAAAGCACCGGTGTGAACATGATCGCGGTGCCTGAGCGCAGGCTTGGGGAAGGAATATTTAACCGCGCCAATACGGTAAAAGAAATTCGTCAGGCATTAAGTGCAACAGGTCGTTATATCGCTTTACATCTTCTTGGCACAGGAAATCCTATTTCTTTAGCTATTTACACTTTGTCGGGCGCGGATAGCTTCGATGGGCTGGAATGGTGCCAAACGGTCGTAGATCATGATACCGCGTTGCTTTTTCACTCCACACAATTCGATTTCTTCCGGGGTCAGACGGATTGGGGCGATAAAAACTTATCTTTCGTTGCGCGCACCTTAACTCATAACTTAGAGTTCTATACGGATTGGATGAAACGCTTAAGTCAGGCAGCACATGAAAATAAAGGTATAGATTTTTGCAGAGCTAATTTTCCAAGAAAAATCTTTACTATGAGCGCCACCGCTCTTGGATGGGAGCAGCAAACTTGATTATTGACGCGATCAACAAAACTATTAAAGCGTTATGCGGCGAAATCCAGGAGCAAGCCGCTCCTGATCTTGAGTGGAGGCGTCTTTCGGAGGATCGGCTATGGCATGAGCTTGCGGTCTGCATGTTCAGCAGCCAAATGCTCTATGAAACGGCTTTAGGGGCTGCCAATAGAGTTTATGAACAAGGGCTGCTGAGCTTCAATAATTGGTTAGCACATGGCCCTAGCTACGAAAACAGTCTTATCGCTGCTCTTTCAGAGCCATTATCTATTAACGTTCATGGGGTCAATCGAGAAGCGCGGCCAAGGTTTAAAAATCGTTTAGCTTCTTTGTTGAACAGAACCATGTCCGAAATGAACGCCTGCAATATATCGTTGCATGAATTGCTTGACTCGTCCTTATCAGAACACCAAGCGAGAGAACAGCTAATGGAACAGGTGTGGGGCTTTGGCCCCAAGCAGGCAAGCTTATTTCTGCGTCGGATCGGCTATTGCACAGAACTTGCAGTGCTTGATACGCATCTATTGGATTATTTAAAATTAGCATTAGAGATGGATATTAAACCAAGCGCATTGTCCAATTTGTCTTCTTATAAAAATATGGAAAGCCAATTTCAAACCATAGCCAACGATTTTGGTTATCCCGTTGGTTGCGTAGATCTTGCAACATGGATCACTATGCGCGTCGCAAAACGAGATTTTTTATGAAATTAGTCAATCTAGTTTCAGGCGGCCTTGATTCGACCTTGGTGGGTGTCTTGGCCCGTGAAGAAGGAATGGAAATATTTCCATTGTTTGTTGATTATGGTCAAAGGGCAGCAAAGAAAGAATGGGATATATGCGTAAACGTGCATAATGCTCTCAATATGCCCGCTCCAATAAAAATGAATTTATGTGGCTTCGGTGAAATAATCCAATCGGGATTAACGTCCCCTGCTTTAGACATTAAAGAAGATGCTTTTACTCCTGGTAGAAACCTACTTTTTCTGCTTGCTGGGAGTTCATATGCTTATCAAGTTGGCGCAGGCGCGGTGGCTATTGGTCTATTGGCTGAACAATTCAGTTTATTTCCAGACCAAAGAAAACCATTTCTAAATCAGGCCGAAGAAACAATAAAAATTGCGCTTGGTCGCAGCATAGCGATAACAGCCCCTTTGTTTGATTTCAGCAAAGCCGACGTGGTAAAGCTTGCCCAAGAAAAAGGTGTTGCGGGCACCTATTCCTGCCATAGCGGCAATGATACCCCTTGCGGGCGGTGTATATCTTGCTTAGAATTTAAGCTCACTAAGGAGGCGTAAATGGGTGGTGGTTCAGGCGGCGGCCTATCAACAAAAGACATCGAGAGCCTTGAAAGCAGCGCCAAGCAAAAACTAAAGGCGGCAACAAGCGGAAACGATGAAACAGGCGGCAGCAGCTGTCCACATGTTTTTATTAGTTTTTCTCACGACAATATAAATGACATAAACTTGTTTCGTGCCCAAGCCAGGAATGACAATACAGAGCTTGAGTTCGATGATCATTCACTTAAAGAACCATATGACAGTACCAATGCTGATTATATTAAGCGAGGTATTCGTGATCGAATCGACCGCTGCTCAGTGACCATTGTTTATCTCACGGAAGACAGCGCTGATAGCAAGTGGGTTAATTGGGAGATTGAGGAAAGTATAAAACGGGGTAAAGGTGTTATCGGTTTTTATAGCGGGGACTCCCCGCCCAAGAATTTTCCCCCCGCATTTAGAGAAAATAATTGCAAAGCAGAAAAATGGTCTCACGAAGCTTTAAACCGAGCCATAGAAGAAGCCTGTAAAAACCGTTAGCTAAGAAAGCTCGCACGTTGTTGATGATAAATGGGGCATATGCGTGAAAACATGCCGTTTCTGCTTGCGTGAGAGAAAGTTGGTTAATTCTCACATCATCCCTCGGTGGTGTTTTGATGTAATGGAGCCGGAATCGCCGATCAGCAAAGCGAGAATAATCAGCTCTTCCCCACACTTTCATCCTAAGCGTGTTCCTACCGGTGTATACGATAATGGCATTTTATGCGCGGAATGTGATAATCAATTCTCTCCTTACGAAAACCACGCCAAAGATATACTTACTCGTCCTATCGACCAACGTTACGTTCTTCGCGATCCCCCAAATGTGGGTGAAGCCATTGGCTATAACCCACCGGTTGGCGATTATATACAATTAAAATTGTTTTTTCTTTCGATTTTGTGGAGAGCGGCAATATCGACCAACCAGTTTTATGCACACGTCCGATTGGGTGTGCATGAAAAAAAGTTAAGGGAAATGTTGCAGGCTAATGATGTGGGTACTGTTGATGACTTTTCGGTTCTATTAAGCAAGAATACCGATCCAAGTGATATTATGAGCAGAACTATATGTGATCCCGTCAAAAAGAAAATAGAAGGCATCCGCGTATATTATTTCCAATTGCCGGACGTGATATTTCGCATTAAGGCGGATAAACGCCCTTTGCCTAACAAAGTGCGGGAATTTGCAATATGTCCTGAGCGACCATTCTTTTGTCTTTTACAAGATTTTAACAACAGTAACGAGCGTGATAATCTATTGAGAATAGGAAAAGGGCTGCATAATTACTATCAGCTTAAAGAAAAAAAGAAGTCCTAAATGTTTCATTTTGGAAAAATCATATAACGTCAGAATTCTGCCTGCGGCATTTGTACCCATATTTTTGGTTTGTTTCCTCTAGTAGGATATCAAGCCTCTTATATACGCCCTGTTGAACGGCATAAAATGCCTCGTCGATGAGAACCATTTTTTCCTCAAAAGTGAAGCGTCTTAAATCTTCGCGCTTAAGATTCGCTAAATTTAAAAGGGCCAGTTTTAAATCTTGAGATATATCTCTATCGTAATAAGAGGTGGGAACATAAGATGGTTCCAAATCAATCGAGCTAACTTCATTCTCTTGCCTTGGCTTCTTGTGATGCATTTTTTTCCCGCTCTAATTCCAATATATTTTCTACTATTCTTATAGCTTGATAAGCATAGACACTAAAACCAAATCCTATCGCCAAAAAACAAGCAGACCACCACCCCAGCGCATTTTTGTTCAGCAGCCAAATGAAAAGGCCAGTATAAATGATCAGCACGGCCCCGTAACCGTCCGCATCGCGCGGCGCTATGGTTAGCTTGAGAAGTAAAAAATATAGCCCAATAAAAATTGCCGTTTTTAACCAGAAACCTGCATTCTCAATTCCAAAAATCGCAAGCTTGCAAACTACCAAACCGCAAATTATTGCAATTCCTATAACGATCATGTTTGATTCGCGAAGAAGTTCTCTAAGCGCTGGATCTCGTGCGGGATGTAACATGGCTGCTTAAAAACTTCTACAAGTGAAACCGCCCCATCCATCAGGCATGCAGTTTACGTTCTGGGGAGGCTTTGGCGCTTGGCGCTGTGCTTGATTGTCAAAATCTTGTTTCTGCCGTTGAAAGTTCTGACCGGCTAAATAAGGATTGTTTTGGCAGGCGGCCACATCAGCCATCGGCCCGCTAAAACCGCCCTTGGGAATGGACATGGCTTGCTGCACACAATTTTGGTATGCCCAGTTATTGGCGGCGGATTGGTTTGCGGCATCCTGCCTTTCTTGCTGTATATTTCGCGTTGCGATAATTCGCTCTCTCTGCGCCTGTTCTAATGCGGCATGTCTTTTGTTTAGAGTGCTCCGCGCTTCGTCTTCCGATGTTTTTTCTTTTACAACATCTTTGGCTACTTGCATGGCATAGATCAAATAGTCCAATCCTATGTCTTTATAAACGTAACGATTTTGAAACTGATCGTTTTTCCAACGCTCGAACGTACATGCTAAAGCTTTCGTCAAGCTTGAATGTTCTTGTTCGCAGATTTGCTGATGATAGCGAATTACGTCAATAGCGGGCCGTCCCGTATTCCGATCCGCTTTTCTTGCCGCAACTTCCGCATTAACAATGTTATAGCGGTCAGCTAGCAGGCTGCGCGCCTTATCTTCCGAAATCTTTTTTGATTTAACCTGTTCTGCTAAACCTTTAGCGTAACCGGTATAATCGGGTAAAAGATCGTTGTTACGGTCATTCTGAATCGTCGTGTCCGCATGTGTTGCCTTGTCCAAACAGTTAACCATGTCCGGAAAATATGGGTTCTTTTTTTCACAACTGGACTGTTGATAATCCAGCCCAGCGCAAGCGGAAAGGGTTAGAAATAAAGCAAGTGAAAATAGAAGCCGCATAGCAACACCTGTTGGTTAAGACCTACATTTTGTAGGTCATAGCCTACATACAAATACTTGTCAAACCAACATCCTAAAGGAATGAAATTAAATGAAACTTTCGGTGTTAACATCCGCCGCTTGCGCACGGTGCGGCAGATGACACAGCAAGACCTGGCCTTAGAGGCGGAGGCTGACCGGAGCTATATTTCCGAGATTGAAGCGGGCCACAAAAACGCGACGTTGGATTTCGTGGAAAGAATAGCAAAGGTTTTCGGGCTGCCAGCGCATAATCTCATCCAGCCGGATTTTGAACCTCCCGTCAAGCCTGAGCGCCGATTAAAGCAAACGAAGCGATAACTATTTCTTAAGTAAAAATCCAGAAATAGTACTCGCACCGCGTCAGGTTCAATTAATTTTGCCGGATTTGCTCATACCCCTACATTTTTTAACAAATACCCTATATAATAACCATCGTGAGAAAAATCCTTCTATCCTTCCTTGCCCTGCTAATGCTCACGCCCTCGTTGGCGTGTGCGATGCCTATGTGCGTGGATAAGCCGAAGCAAGAGGCAGCGGCGAAGCCGCCATGCGATGGGCATGGGATGCAAATGCAGCATCAAAATGCTGATGGCAAGCCCGCAACCGCTGGCTTGATGAAGGATTGCTTAGGCGTAGACTTTCAATTGGCCGATGCCGGGCCGGTTTTGAAAAAGCCAGACTTGCAAAAAGACTTTTCTTTCTCTCTTGCTAGTGCCCTGATCGTGGCCGATTCCATCGTATTGGACGGCACCAAAGGCAATCGCGGCCCGCCCGATTGGCCGGGCCTGTTTAACGCCACTTCTCCCTCTATTATCCTCAGCACTCAACGCCGCCTGATATAGGTTCCCCTGCGCTTGGTTTAGTTTTGCGCAGTTATTTTTATTTGGGGAATTTCTATGAGGCGTTTTCTATTTTTATTAGCAATTAGTCTATGGTCTTTAACCGCATTCGACGCGCAAGCAGCTGAATATCGGCTGGATATTGCGCGCGGGCCAGTCAATGTTACCGACCATTCGGTTGAGAAGATTACCATCAACGGCGGCATTCCTGGGCCGACCCTTCGTTTTACCGATGGCGATGAAGCCGTTATCCATGTCAGCAACCACTTGGACGAAGCTACATCCATACATTGGCATGGCTTGATCTTGCCGGGCGAGATGGACGGGGTTCCGGGGTTTAATAAATTTCCAGGCATCAAACCGGGCGAAACCTTCACTTATCGCTTCCGCCTGCGGCAAACCGGCACCTATTGGTATCACGCGCACAGCATCGGGCAGGAACAAGACGGGCATTATGGCTCGATCATAGTCGCGCCGCGCGGCAAAGACCCGATCCAAACCGACCGGGACTATGTGGTGCTGCTTTCCGATTTTACCGAGGAAGATTCCGGCGCGGTCATGGCCAATCTGAAAATGGCGTCGGATTATTATAACGTTGCCCGTCGGACTATCGGCGATTTTTTCGATGATGTTAAGGCCAAAGGTTTCAGCAAGGCTTGGAAAGACACGAAAGATTGGGGCGAAATGCGCATGTCGCCCACCGATCTGAGCGATGTCAGCGGTTATACGTTCCTGATGAACGGCAAATCCCCCGATCAAAACTGGACGGGGATATTTAAACCGGGCGAACGTGTACGCTTACGCTTCATCAACGCTTCCGCCATGTCGATTTACGATGTGCGGATTCCGGGCTTGAAAATGACAGCGGTACAGGCGGACGGGCAGAATATCGAGCCTTTGAAAATCGACGAGTTCCGCTTTGCTCCTGCCGAAACCTATGATGTCGTGGTCACACCGGAAGAAGATAAGGCCTATACCGTCGCCGCCGAATCCATCGACCGCACCGGCTTCGCGCTCGGCACGCTTGCGACACGCGATGGTATGAGGGACAAGATTCCCACCCATCGCCAGCGCGCGCTTTTGACCATGGGCGATATGGGCAGCATGATGGATATGGAAAATATGGTCATGACGCCGGAGGATATGAAAAGCGGCTGGGCCGACGCCGGAACGCCCAAAGGCGATAAAGCGCTGAGTTATAAAGACTTGCGCTATGCCGGAATCCAGAAAGACACGCGCGATGCCGGTCGCACCATCGACGTGCGTCTTGGCGGAAATATGGAGCGTTATATCTGGACGCTAAACGGCAAGAAATTCATGGACGCCGAACCGATCCGCTTGAAATATGGCGAGCGGGTGCGGCTAACATTCACCAACGAAACCATGATGGCGCATCCGATGCATTTGCATGGCATGTTCGTGCAGCTGGAAAACGGCCAGCCTCTGGAAAAACTGCCCAACAAGCATACGGTTCTGGTGCCGCCCGGCCAATCCTATTCGGTGTTGTTAACCGCAGACGAAGTGGGTGAATGGGCGTTTCATTGCCATCTTTTGTACCACATGATGTCCGGCATGATGACAAAAGTGGTGGTGGCAAAACTGGGTGAAACCGATATGCCGGTTCAGCCCGCATCCGATAATTCCACTTCGGGAGGTTCCCATGCGCATTAGAATAATACTGGCGGCAATGTTCCTCTGCCTGGCTTTATCCCCGGCGATGGCGGAAGAAATGGCGCATATGATGGCCGAAGAACACGGCGGCGGTACCTTCCATATGTTCCGGCTGGAAACCGATTATGGAGCCGGGCAAAACGGCGCTGTAGCAAGCTGGGATTTTGACGGCTGGATCGGCGGCGATGACAACAAGCTGTGGCTGAAAAGCGAAGGCGAAACATCGGACGGGAAAACCGAGCAAGCCGAGTTTTGGGCGCTATATAGCCGCAATATCGCAACCTTTTGGGACGCGCAAATCGGCTTGCGCCACGATACGCGCCCATCATCTACTACCTACTTGGCGATGGGTTTTGAAGGGCTTGCGCCGTATTTCTTTGAAACCGAGGTGCATATATTCGTCAGCGAGAATGGCGATTTTAGCCTGCGCTTGCGCGAGGAGAATGATTTTCTGCTGACCCAAAAACTGATTCTACAACCCTATGCCGAGATTAACCTGTCCGCCAACGACGTGCCGGAAAATCACATCAGCTCCGGCTTTACCAATGGCGAAATCGGCTTGCAAACGCGCTACGAGTTCACGCGCAAATTCGCGCCGTATTTGGACTTGCGCTACGAGCGCAAATTTGGCGACACCGCGTCCATGGCCACAAGCGATGGAGAAGACAAAGACGATTTTATTGCCGCAATCGGTTTGCGGCTGATGTTTTAACTCACCTCAAAGGAGAATGACTATGAAAAAACTAATGTTAATGGCCGCTTTACTCTCGCTGGCCAACCCAGCATTTGCCAAGGAATATATCATCAAGGAAGTCAGCGATCCCGCCGGTAAAACGCCTTATTACTTTTCCCCGGACAAGTTGACTATTCAACCGGGCGATACCGTAACCTTCGTCAATGCGCAGGAAGATATGCACGACGTCATGTTTATTAACGTCCCCAAAGGTGTCGATGAAATGATTATGAGTCCGATGCATGAAAAAGAAGGCGAGAAATGGTCGTATACTTTCACTGTTCCTGGCACGTATCAATTTCATTGCCACCCGCATGAGGCTTTGAATATGAAAGGCACGCTGATTGTCGGCCAAGCCTCGAAGCCCGGCGAAACCAAAGCCATGGATCACCATAAGCTTGCGCAAAAAGCCGAAGGTGGCGCGCCGGAGACAAAGGCGGCAGCCAGCAAGGACACCCAAGCCACCGGCAAGGTCAATAGCGTCGATATAGACAAGCGCACGATCAATGTAACCCACGATCCGATTAAGGCGCTGGGTTGGCCGAAAATGAAAATGGAATTTCCAGTCGATAAAGGCGTTGATATATCCGGCGTAAAACCGGGCGATGCCGTGTCATTCACGCTGAAAGCAGGCGCGAACGATGATTACACCGTCAACAGCATTAAGAAAAACCAGTAAGGAGAATTATCATGAAACCATATGTATTGATTCTATCCGCGTTTTTGGGTGCAGCTCTCTTCACAATTCCGGCTTATGCCGAAGCACAACCGGCAGCGCAAATCGTGCCGCCGAAATACGAGCATTTGCCCGCAAGGGAATTTGAGCGGCGCAGAGCCGGGATTAAGCGGATAGTCCATTTATCGCCGATGCTGATTCAAAAAATCGACGTGGTTGACGATAGTCGCATGTCGAGCGGCGAAATCGCTATCCCCGATGTGCCGCGCCCGACTTTTAAGAAATATCAAGCCCGCTAAGTTTATCAACCAAAGGAGAAACGCTATGACTAATACCAAATGCCCTTACTTACATACTATGTTTGCCATGTGCATGACCTTCATGACGCTATATACTTTATGTGTCGTTGGCTGGATATTTTTTCCCGACCTTGCCGGTCATGAAGTGTTGACCGTTTTGATTCCCAAATTCCAGTTTCTAGATATCGTCAATTTTATGTATGGCTTTATAATGACTGGAATTTACGGTGCTGTGATCGGAGGCATTTATGTATTCTTTTCCGAGCTAGCCTGCAAAATATTCCAGCCTTCTTCCTCTTCTTCCAGCTGCTGCAAATAAAGGAGATTTCAAATGAAATTCGTAAAACATATTCCTAGCCTTTTACTTGTTATGATTCTACTCGCGGGTTGTGCCAGCAATGGCATGGATGCCGCCAATGGCCGTCCCATGTGCCCGATGATGGACGGTAAATCCTGCTGCTGTTGCCAAAAGATGATGGAAAGCAAAGACTGTTCTTGCTGCCAGAAAATGATGGAAAGCGGGATGATGAAAGATAAATCCGCAGCGCCTGCCGATGCCGTAAGTCCGGAAGATCATAAAAAGCATCACCCGCAAGACAATAAAGAGGTGAAATAATGACACTCGCCCATCAGCATGATCCGAATTGTCATAAACCCCACAATCCTATGCGGTTTGCCTGGCTAATTTATTTAACGCTAGCCGGTATCGTCATCCTCTACCTGCTGGAATATCACTGGCAGCATACTATTGGCGTTCTGCCATATTTGATTTTATTGTTATGCCCGCTGATGCATTTCTTCATGCCGCACGGGCATCATCACCATGATGAAAAAGACAATACGCCAAAACCATAATTATTACTGGGAGTAAGTTTCATGCATCAGCATCAGGTTAAGACTTCGGAAACAGTCAGTTGCCATCATGCGAAGCATGAAGTTTCCATCAAAATAGCATCGGGCGGGGTGGATATGATCTACACTTGCCCGATGCACCCGCAAATACGACAAAAGGGTCCTGGCAATTGCCCTATCTGCGGCATGACGTTGGAGCCAGTGAATGTTTCATTGGACACCGGCCCCGATCCCGAACTGATCGACATGACGCGCCGGTTTTGGGTGTCTGCGGTGTTATCGTTGCCGCTGGCGCTGTTTGTGATGGGGGCGCATCTTATTCCCAATCTTCCGCATGAATGGCTCGACTCGCAAATATCGCACTGGATACAGATGCTGGTTGCGACACCGGTGGTACTGTGGGGAGGTTGGCCGTTTTTCGAGAGAGCAGTAGCCTCGGTCAAGCACAAAAGCCTCAATATGTTTACCCTGATCGCGCTTGGCGTAGGCGTGGCTTATCTATACAGCCTGATCATCACGCTATTTCCAGATTCAGTCGCCCGTTTTACCGGCGGCATGATGCTCGATATTTATTTCGAGGCGTCGGCGGTAATCACGGCTTTGGTACTGTTGGGGCAGGTTTTGGAATTGCGTGCCCGTGCGAATGCCAGCAATGCTATGCGCGCGCTGTTGGATCTGGCCCCTAAAATGGCACGCATTATCCGCGACGGCGACAAGGAAGAAGATGTGGCTTTGTCCGAAGTGCAAAAAGGCGATCTGCTGCGTGTACGCCCCGGTGAAAAAGTACCGGTGGATGGCGTGGTCGTGGAAGGGCACAGCAGCGTCGATCAATCGATGCTGACCGGTGAATCGGTGCCGGTGGAAAAAAGCGCCGGAGATAAAGTGACTGGCGCAACGCTCAATGGCACTGGCGGTTTTACTATGCGCGCTGAGCGCGTAGGCAGCGAAACTATGTTGGCGCAGATCGTAGATATGGTCGCCAAGGCGCAACGTTCGCGCGCGCCCATTCAGCGCATGGCCGATACCGTTTCCAGTTATTTCGTGCCGACGGTGATTGCGGTTGCGCTGCTTACCGCGATGATTTGGGGAATATGGGGGCCGGAACCTAAACTGGCTTATGCTATCGTCAATGCAGTTGCGGTTTTGATCATCGCCTGTCCCTGCGCGTTGGGTCTTGCAACACCCATGTCCATTATCACCGGAACCGGTAGAGGCGCGCAGCTAGGCGTGCTGATTAGAAACGCCGAGAGTTTGGAGATCATGGAGAAAGTCGATACCCTCATCATCGACAAAACCGGCACGCTGACCGAAGGCAAACCAAAACTGATAGAAGTGGTTGTCGCGCCTGGCTTCGAGCAAAACGAAACATTACGGCTGCTGGCAAGCCTTGAAAAAGGCAGCGAGCATCCGCTGGCAGCGGCGATTGTAAAAGGTGCGGAAGAACGCGGCCTTAAACTGGCAGCAGTGCAGGATTTTTCCTCCATCACTGGTAAGGGCGTGAAAGGAACGATTGACGGCCATACCGTAGCGCTTGGCAATGCAGCGCTTTTTTCTACGCTTGGAATTGATTCCGCATCCCTGACGGCCAGCGCCGAACAATTGCGCAGCAAAGGTCAAACCGCCATGTTTGCCGCCATCGACGGCAAGCCCGCCGCCGTGATCAGCGTGGCCGATCCTATTAAGGCCACAACAGCGGAAGCACTAAAGCAGCTCAAGGCAGAAGGTCTGCACATCGTCATGCTGACCGGCGACAGCAAAGCTACCGCGCAAGCTGTGGCCAGCCAGCTCGGTATAGACGACATCGAAGCGGAAGTGCTGCCCGAACGCAAAAGCGAAGTGGTGCGGCAACTGCAAGCGCAGGGACGCAAAGTGGCCATGGCCGGGGACGGGGTCAATGACGCCCCCGCATTGGCACAGGCACAAGTAGGCATCGCGATGGGAACCGGCACCGATGTGGCGATGGAAAGCGCTGGGGTCACCTTGGTAAAGGGCGACCTGATCGGCATCGTGCGCGCGCGCCGCTTAAGCCACGCCACCATGCGCAACATCCGGCAGAATCTGTTTTTCGCTTTTGTCTATAATGCGCTGGGCGTGCCGATAGCAGCCGGGATTCTTTATCCTTTCTTCGGTATTCTGCTAAGCCCCATTATCGCCAGCGCCGCTATGGCGTTGAGTTCGGTTTCGGTGATTGTAAACAGTTTGCGATTGCGGTCGGTAAAAATCTAATCAAACAGGAAACGCATTATGACTTATCTTTTAATTAAAGCTTTAGTGTCTGGATTGTTGATCGCTATTATCTCGGAAATCGCCCAGCGCAGCCCAAGTTTGGGGGCGCTCATTGCTTCTTTGCCTCTGGTTTCGCTGCTAGCGATTATATGGTTATGGCGCGATACAAATGATATCGAAAGAATTGCGATTCACGCCGAATCGACCTTCTGGCTGGTGCTGCCGACCTTGCCGATGTTCCTAATATTTCCCGCTTTACTAAGGGCCGGAATAGAATTTTGGATGGCCCTGATTCTGTCTTGCTTCCTCACAATTGCATTATATTTAGTAACTATTTGGTCGCTGAGTAAATTTGGATATAGGCTATAGGTAATTAAACTTAGTATCGTTTTAGAGTCGCCTCCATTTGGCTGATTTCCCGCGTTTGCGACTCGAGAATTTTCTTACATAAGTCCACAATTGCGGGATCATCGAGCGGAGAAATTGTTTGTTATCTATTGAAGCCTGAGTGCGAACGACATAGAAACGGGAGTTGGATACCGGCTGAAGGGCTGATTGGTTATCCGTATTTTATGTCGGTGTATAAGAAGTATATAAGGAGAGTACAGAGCGGACACAGCAGCAAAATAGCAAATACGGGCTGTTATATATGCGCACTCATCCCCGCGCGACGGTTGCAAGGTAAATCAATAATTTAGAGGTGTATGACCCCGAAATCTTGTTCAGATTCGCATGCCTTCCGATTTGTTTTTGGTTCTCCCTGCCATACATGTCGCCTGCCTGCCATTATTTGATGCCAAATAAAAGAAGAGCCACGGAAATCAAAAGCCAGTTTATAGACGCTGGTTGCGCCGCGCTTGCCCCTGCTTTTACCTCGCCGTTTTATAATGATGAGTTCCTTCTTCTCCAGCGCCTTCAAATGCCGCGCTATTTGCCGTTTAGAAAGCCCTGTGATGCGGGCGAGGGTGTGGATGGAGGGCCAGCATATGTTCTTCTTATTCGCGAACAGGCATAAAGCGCCGTAGGTTTTCATGGCCGAGCCGTGCATATCATGGCACATGACCAGCTGCATCGGTATTTGAACGAATCTACGGTAGGGGAAGTCGGTCATATGTTTTCTCGCAGGCCACTTTTAAAATTTTAAAAATCCTCGCGGGGTGCTTTGAAGATCGGTGACAGGAAAGTGATTTTGCCTGCCCCCATGCCACTAGGGGGATGTGGGGTAGGGTGAAAAAATAAGTTTGGCTTAAAAATAATCCAAGTAACATAGGCCTCGCAGACATCACCAAATTGATTTTGGTGATGTCTGTGTGATGTCTACCAACGTTTTTGAAGTTTATAACGTTTTGTTTAAAATCAGGTAAGTGCCTGATTTTAAATGGTGCCCCCGGTCGGGGTCGAACCGACACATCCTTGCGAATACCAGATTTTGAGTCTGGCGCGTCTGCCAGTTCCGCCACAGGGGCAAACCTATAGAATCTCTGGCCGGATGGGCATAATAGCGTCAAACTCCGCCTCGTCAACGGGAATTTTAAGGTCCGGTTTTATTGGGGTTCTTTGCAATCTGGCACCGGAATCCCCACCCCAAATTTGCCCAGCGCCAGGATTGGTGTGGCGGCTGGCGTTGAAGAAAGGCAAATTTGACCCTCCCTCAAGGGGAGGGTAGCAAGAGGGAGAGTAGGGTATAATTACGCACAAGCAACCGCGCCTTTCTTTCGCCGTGAAAAACCGCTACATCCATGCGCATGCTTCATCGTCTTTATAATTGGACCATCGCCAAGGCGCAATCGCCGCACGCCGAACGCGCGCTGTTCGGGATTGCGTTCATCGAATCCTCGTTCTTTCCCTTGCCGCCGGATGTGTTATTGATCCCGATGTGCCTCGCCGATCGCGCGCGGTCCTTTCGATTCGCCGCGCTGTGCACCGTTGCTTCGGTTCTGGGCGGGTTGTTCGGGTATTTAATCGGGCATTTTTTATTTGAAACCATCGGCCAGAATTTGATCGACCTGTACGGGCTGCACGAACAATTCGCGCATTTTCAAAATTACTTCCATCAATATGGTTGGTGGATTATCGTGCTGCTGGGCCTGACGCCGTTTCCATACAAAGTCGTCGCGATCAGCAGCGGATTGGTCGGATTGAACCCGTTAATCTTCGCCAGCGCGTCATTGTTGATCCGCGGCGCAAGGTTTAATCTGGAGGCGTTTTTATTGTACCGGTATGGCGAGGCAATGCGCCGTTTTATCGAAAAATATTTGCCACTTTTGACACTGGCGTTTTTCGCGCTATTATTGTCCGGTATACTGGCCGTTAAATATTTATTGTAGGTTTTTTCCCATGTGCCCGATTATGTGCTTGCGCAAATTGTTCGAACCTTTCCCGGCGATGGCGGCGATTTTTGCCGCGTCCACCGCGATCTTGCTGGCGGCGCTGGCGTTTCAATATATCGGCGGGTATCAGCCTTGTATTTTATGTTATTACCAACGCGTGCCCTATGCGGTGATTTTGGCTGGCGGATTTATTTATGCTTGCGCCTATTTGTGGTCGCGCTGCGTGTTGCAGGGCGATGGGTGGGACGACAAGGCGGATCTCGAGGCACGCCGGGTGATCACTATGTTATTCATCCCGGCCGCGATCGTGTTTTTGATCGGCGCGGGATTGGCGGCCTATCATGTCGGCGTTGAATGGAAATGGTGGCTTGGGCCGGATGTGTGCGCCATGCCGGGGCAAAGCACTCCGGATGATTTGAACGCGCTGTTCAATCAGATTATGAATACGCCAATCGTGCATTGCGACGAAGTGCAATGGAGCCTGTTTGGCATTTCCATGGCGGGATATAATGTTTTGATGTCGCTTGGCCTTGCGGCATTCAGCCTGATTGCGTTTTACCGGAGCCGTAAAAATGGCTAAGGCAAAGGCGAGGGGCGAGAGGCGAGAGGCGAGAGGGAGGCCGCGTTCTGCCAAATCGGCGCGACGCAAATCGCCGCAAATCGAACGGATCATTCGCGTCGATCACGCCGGCGAATATGGCGCGAAAAGAATCTATCAGGGACAGATGAAGGTGCTGGGCAAAAATCCGCGCCTGAAAAAATTATTGCAAGAAATGATGGATCACGAATTGGAACATTTGCAATATTTTGAAAATGCCATTCCGGCGCGGCGCGTGCGCCCAACCGCGTTATTGCCGCTGTGGCATATGGGCGGATTCGCGATGGGCGCGATCACCGCGATGATGGGTGAAAAAGCGGCGATGGCGTGTACCGTCGCGGTCGAAGAAGTGATTGAACAGCATTACCAAAAACAATTGGCGGAACTTGGCGCGGACGAACCCGATTTGCGCCTAGCAATAGAAAAATTCTGCGCCGACGAAGTGCATCACCGCGATATTGGTCTGCATCACGGCGCCGAGCAAGCGCCGGGGTACGAATTGCTGTACAAAATCGTCAGCAATATTACCAAGCGCGCCATCTGGCTGTCGGAACGGATTTAGGTTTTCTGGCCTATAAAACCCAGGCAAAACAGGGCTTTCCTTCGCTATTGATTCTGTAAAAGATATGCCGTATAAAGCCTTTGCAAGAAATAGCAAAAAGGTTGGGTATGAAAAAATCTACTATCGGATCGGCGTTGCGCCGGGCAGTTGAGGAGAAAACCAGATTGGGCGCTCCATCTCGAATTGTTTCAGAAGAATCGATAGGGACTAAAGGCCGATTCGGCAATGTGCGGCGCCTTAAAATTTCAACGCCTGCTTTATCTGGACCAAAAAAAACCGTCACTCGTTTTGTGACCATGGGCGGCAAATCGGTTTCGGTGCTGGCGCACGACCCATGGAAAGATAAAATTGTGCTGGTGCAAGAATTGGCGGCGGGTTTATTGGCTCGCGATATACAGACAATTTTCCGTGGTTTAATTGCCGGCGGCATGAATAAAGGGGAAAGCCCGGAAAAAGCCGGCTTGCGGGAATTAAGACAAGAAACCGGATTGCAGGGTCTTTCTACCAAATTAATCCAGCGTCTTTTACCGGTGGCCCCAACCGTATCCACCCATCAAGCCTGCATGATTTATGTGCAAGTGGATTTAACAAGTTGGACGGGCAAAGATAAACCACGCAAAGATGGCGATGGCATAGTAATCCCGCGCGTAGTAAGCACCGCCGAATTTCTGGAATTATGCGCCACCGGGGAATGCGCCAGCCAAAACATGGCCGTGGCCGCAATGTGGTATAAACAAAAAGCTATGTGGTTAAGCTTGGCCAAACCGCCGGTGCGCGCCGCCAGATAATTATTCTTCCAATTCCGAATCCCAATATAAATAATCGCGCCAGGATGTGTGCAGATAATTCGGCGGGAAGGCGCGGCCATTTTCCTGTAACTGAAATGAATTGGGCGAATATGGTTCTTGTAATGGGAACATGCCGACCTCGTTGCACAATTTATTGCCCTTGGCCAAATTGCACATGCCGCATGCGGTGACGACGTTATACCAAGTGGTGCGTCCGCCACGCGATTTCGGGATAACGTGATCGAATGTCAGATCGTGGGTTACAAACCGTTCGCCGCAATATTGGCAAGAAAACCGGTCGCGTAAAAATACATTGAATCGGGTGAATGCCGGGCGTTTGGTGGTGGCGATATATTCTTTTAATGCGATTACGCTGGGCAATTTCATGGTCAGGCCGGGCGAGTGAACTTCGCGGTCATATTCGCTGACAATATCGACGCGGCCCAAGAACACTGCTTTGATAGCATCTTGCCAAGACCAGACGGATAAAGGGTAATAAGACAGGGGGCGGAAATCGGCGTTCAAAACCAAAGCATGACAGGATTCCAGGCTGGAGAAGGTTGTCATGACCTTATCTCCTTCGCGCTGGAACAGCGCATTGGCATGATGGTGTAAAAATTGGTGCCGGGAGCCTCCCTTACCTATGATTTTATCTTAACATTGATTAATAAATGTTCAATATTAAGCCCTTGTATTATTTTATTTTATCATAAAATCGGGATAAAATGTAACATCTATGGGGTTTTAGCACTAATTTCCTTTTAAGAAATAATGTGGAAACAGGCCAAAATTTGTGTTATGGTACACCGGATTTGTAAAAGGAAACCATTATGAATAAACGCGATTTTATCAAGGCATTGGGAACGGCAGCAGTGGCCGCGCCAGTCGCTGCTATTACTGTTGGTCAAGTACGGCAAAGAGAAGCCGCCGAGCAAGGCGAAAGCGTTTACGCCCGCGTGATGCGCACGCGTAAAATTCGCTGTGGATATGTTACCTATTCTAATTGGTTGAATAAAAATGCCAATACCGGAAAATTTTCCGGTATTTTTTATGAAATGATGCAGGAGTTTGGTCGTATTACCGATTTACAAATTGAAATTACCGAGGAAGTGGGTTGGGGCAATATGTTCGAAGGCCTTGCAAACAACCGGTACGAAACTGTTTGTATGGGGATTTGGGAAAGTATGCCACGCGTGCGCGCTGCCGATTTTACTGGCGGATTATTTTATAATGGCGTTGTTGCTGTTGCGCGCAAAGATATGACCCGTTTTGATAAAAATTTAGATTTGATAAACGACCCATCGGTTTTGATTGCTACGATTGATGGTGAAATGGCAGCTCAAATTGCCAATAATGATTTTAGCAAGGCGAAATTAACTTCGATGCCGCAAACAACCCCATTCTCAGAATTACTGTTGAGCGTGGTGCAAGGTAAAGCAGATGTTACCTTTGTCCAGCCTGATGCAGTATCAGAATTTTTAACGCATAATCCAGACACTTTGAAAATCTTGCGTCAGGAGCCGCTGCGCGTGTTTAAAACCGCATTCCCAGTAAAAAAGAACGAACCGGAATTTTTAAATTTCTGCAATGCCACGATTGCACAAATGCACAATGACGGTTTCATTGAAAAATTGCTGGCGAAATATGAAAAACATCCGGGCACATTTTACCGGATCGCCAAACCATATATAACAGCGTAATTAATTGCAGGGGCAGAAAATGACTAAAGAAGGCGGCGGCGATATTACTTGGGAAGATTTGGGTTCAGGGCCTGATGGTAAAGAAACCGCCGCGAAAAAATCTGGCAAATCTCAGCGCGGAAAAGCTGGTCAAAAAGTGGAATCAGAAGCCGTGCGGGTGGCCATAGGGTTAAAAGAAGGAAATTATCGCTGCTAGATAATTTCTAGAAACATAATTGTATTTTTATAAAATCCCGCTTGGTCTGACCGGCGGGGTTAAATAAACAAAATTATAAAAGGGGTAATAATATCAGGCCGCGGGTTTGATAAAAGACGGATTTTACGCATGGAAGCCGATCCATTGAAATTGGAACAAACGAATTTGGAATTAGTGGCGCCGCATTACCCACAGTTTCAGCGCGTTCTGATTCATCAAATTACCAATCATCTCAATCCAAGCCAGTCAAAGCCAATCAATGTTTTACAGATTCGTCATGCGGCAGGCACCACCACGCGTCAAATTTTGGCGGCATCGCCGCATTTATCGGTCACTATCTTGGAGGACCGGATAGATGTGGCGGAGCAGGTTGCTCTTTCATTAAATACCCAATCAGGACAAAGCCGCGCGAGTGTGCTGCACGCCGATCTCGTTCAATTCAGCGAGCCTGTATTATATCCCGATTATCAAGTTGTCATGGCCGTAGAACTTTTTGCCAACTTTTCCGCCAAAGATAGAGACTTGGCCGCAGAAACCGCCTATGGAAAATTGCCGATAGGCGGGATATTTATTTATGCGGGGACAATTGCGCATGATGACCCGAACGATCACAGCGCCGCATATACAGAACAAAAAATGGCTTTTGGGAATTTTGACGATGCCTATGGATCAATAAAAAGAGCGCATTGGAACGCCGAGTATGAGCGCGGTAATGAAAACAAAATTACCGAATCCGGGCTGTTTGCGTTGGCCCAGGCGGCGGGGTTTTCCGGCCCGGATTGCAGATTTGTCTATCGCCGGCGGATGGAAGCGATTTTCGTTGCGATTAAAACGCGGTAATTACCCGCAAACTTCGCGTTGTTTTTCGCCGCTATCCTGCAATTTCAATGTTTGCGACAGGGGCTTGCCGTTAATCGTGTATTTCAACGCGATACTTTTTTTATTCTCTAAATATTGCAGCGACAATAATTGAAATTTGTCTTTGGGAATGACATACGGCAAAAATCCGCAAATATTCACCCACGCCAGTTTTTCCAGCATTTCGCCTTCGATTTTTTTGCCTTCCCAGAATTTGGCGCTGGAATGCACCGTTACGGTAAAATTATCGGTGCTGAAAGGTCCGCTGCTTTGCGGATCGATGGACCGGCAGAAATCATGGTCGATTTTGGCTTCTGGAATTGTGACGATGGTGACCATACCGTCGTCCGGTCCGCAACCTTCTTTGTATATGGCGACGGGTTCTATGGAATTACTCATGGCAAAACCTATGGGTGAGAGGGAGAATAAAAAAGCGATGGTGCAGATCAATAAACGTATCATGATACATCCTATGGTAAATTTTTGGTCAGAAACTGCGCCGCCTCGTTAATGCTTTGCTCGGAAATGGAGTGGCCCATGCCTTGATCCATGCGCGCATCGGCTGGAACACCGGCGTCTTCCAAATATTTTTGCGCATCGATCATATTTTGCGCCGGTACGACTTCGTCCATATCGCCATGCCGTAACATGACCGGCGGTTTTGATTTTATTTCGCTGCCCAAGGATTCGGGTTGCAACAAACGGCCGCTGAATGCAACGATTCCGGCAATTTGTTTGTCGCGGCGCAATCCCACATGCATCGCCAGCATCGCTCCTTGTGAAAATCCAACCAATGCCAGTTTATCCGGGCCGATTTTATATTCCGCCAACAATTCATCGATCCAGGCATTCAAAATCTGCGCCGCTTCGCGTCCGCCCGCGACCAATTTTTCCATCGGCCAGTATGTCAACATGCCGCTCCGGTTGCTGGCGTCCATATCGAACAATGAAAACCATTGCCTTCCATAAGGATTGCCTTCGCAGGAAAATGGGGCGTGCAGCGCGATGAATGCCGTTTCGGGCAGGGACGGGGCCCATTCCTGGGACAGCGGAAATAAATCATGCGCATCGGCGCCATAGCCGTGCAAAATCACCACCAGCGATTTTGCCTTGCCGGTTTGCGGGGGGAATAAAGGGCCGGTTTTTTGCGGGAGTTTCAAAGTCATAGACAGTCATATATATACAAAAGCGGGGCATCCGCCTAGCCAACAAACGGTGAATGCTGCATTCTTTATTAATTACAATATTTCTTATTTGGATATTTTATAAAAACTGCTATAGTGCCGTCATGGTTCAGATTCCAAAAATGTATGTCGCAGAAATGCGGTATGGCCCGGCGCCGCGTTCCCTTGGATTAAAAGGTGCCGGCGTATTGACTATGCGCGCCAATAGCGGATTTTACAATTTGGGGCATGCGCAGAGAACGGCAATTCTGCGGGAAGTTTCGGTCGATCCGCGAACCGGTAACAAATCCGCCGCCGCTTCCATTCCATTAATTGTCAACGCAACCTTTCTGGTAAATGGGGATGACAATAAAAAATGGGCCGAGGCGCAAGCAGGCAGCTTTAACCCGGACAATGCGCAAGCATGGGATTATGCCCGGTTTCGTGAAACGCTTGGGGCCAAAGGAATTTTACCCCACAGCATTGATGGAGAGCCTTCTGAAAGTTCGGCTCTGATTTGCGGCGAAACCACATATCGCTATCATTTGATGGGACGGCCGCCATCATCGGGAATTGCATGTCAGGTTGGATTGTGGACGGCGCCGGATCAAGTGATCGTTATCCGGCAGGCAGAAATTAAAGATGGGCAAGAAGCAATCACGGATACCGTACCCGCCGATCAATTGCCGGGATTGTGGGATCAAGCGGCGGCGCATATGCAAGCCAATATTTTTCCTAAAATAAAAACAAAAGAACAAGAACCGCCTCGTAAAAGACCCAGCGCTCCGGCATCCTCATTGTTGCAATCTAAAATTAGAAGCGATGGCGCTTTGACGCCAAAGCCAATGACGACTGAAGAGTATATTAGGCAGTGGCAATTGGGATATAAA
>SHNJ01000028.1 GCA_004295055.1 Alphaproteobacteria bacterium
TAACCGTCTTCCTTGCCGCATGACGAATGGAAAAACGATATGGAGAGATGGCGGAGCGGTCAATCGCACCTGACTGTAAATCAGGCGCCTTCGGGCTACGTAGGTTCAAATCCTGCTCTCTCCACCAACCTTCGCCCGTCTATAATAAACATAAGTCGAAGGTTGCCGCGCCAAAGTTCCAAAGGAACGTAGGCGGACTGTATGATCGTCGGCTACGGCTTGGCAAGCCATTCACTTTATGGAGTCTCATTTGATCCTTCCCCGTATCTCCCGCATAACCAAGGCCATCGGTTACTCCATCGAAGGATTGAAAGCCACGTTCCAAACCGAACGCGCATTCCAGGAAGAAGTGTTGCTAAGCATTATATTAATGCCGCTGGCATTTTATCTGGCACCGAATTTTACCGAACTGGTTTTGTTATTATTGCCCCTGGCGATTTTGTTGATTGTCGAAATTATAAATTCCGCGATCGAGGCAACCGTCAATTTGGCCACCAATCAAATTCACCCGCTGGCGAAAAAAGCCAAGGATGCCGGCAGCGCGGCGGTATTATTAAGTCTTATTTGGTTGGCATTTACCTGGATTGCATTTCTATTAAAGTATGATGTGTTATGAACAAATTCCACAAACAACATTCGGCGCCGCGCAATTCCGGATCTTGGGTTTACGGCCAGCATGCCGTTACGATCGCCCTATCCAATCCGAAACGCCGCGTGCAACGATTGCTGATTACCGATGAAAGCATACTAAGCGAAAATTTACGGCGCGCGGTAAAGGACAAAAAAATCCGCCCGGAAATAACCGATAAAAAAGCCATCGACCATATTCTAGGACCGGGGGCAGTGCATCAAGGCATTGCCGCATTGATGGACCCATTGCCGGAAATTTTTATCGAGGATATTTTGGAAGTCGCGTCTAATTTAAATCAGTGCAACGTGGTGATTCTGGATCAAGTTACCGATCCGCATAATATCGGCGCGATCATGCGGTCTGCCGCGGCGTTCGGATCGCTCGCCGTGATTGTGCAGGATAAAAACAGCCCGGAAGTTACCGGCGTTTTGGCAAAATCCGCATCCGGCGCGGTGGATTTGGTGCCGCTGGTGCGCGTTGTCAATGTTGCACGCGCGATGGAACAATTGAAAGAAGCCAATTTCTGGTGCCTTGGCATGGACCCATCGGCGGAAAAAACCTTGGCCCAATGCGATTTGAAAAACGGCAAGGTCGCGCTGGTTTTAGGCGCGGAAGGCGATGGGATGCGGCGCCTGGTGGCTGAAACTTGCGATATGCTGGTCAAATTGCCCATGCGCAATGCCATTGGCAGTTTAAACGTGTCCAATGCCGGCGCAATCGCCCTTTATGAATTGGTACGGGACCAAGAAATTTCTTAAAATCACTGGCTAGACACCGCTTTCAATTCATTGTAAATTGCGCGACTTAATAAGTTAGCCCATATAACACAGCGCCAGCCCGTCCGGCATTTAAGGACATAAAAAGGAAGCGCCAAGTATTTGGGTTTAAGGCAAGGTTAGCCCACATAGCACAGCGGTAGTGCAACCGATTTGTAATCGGTAGGTCGGGAGTTCAATCCTCTCTGTGGGCACCATCCTTCGCCAAGGCTTCGGATGGCGAGCGCCGACGATCCCAACATTATACGAGTCTCGTCCTGCGAAGCCCGAAGGGCATAGTGGGATCCTCTCTGTGGACACCATCCCCCTCCTCTTCAACCCTACATAATTGCGGCCAGACATCGGGCATCTGCCTGTATGTGCTTATTTCTGCTAGAGAAATTTTTTTATTTTGATTTTGCCATAGCATTTGAATATTATTATTCTCAATAAGACAGGGGGTAATAATTAAATTACAATGACCTCTTTTGATACGAGAGATGCCGAGCGGCTTCGCGCCGCCGAACCGTTAACTGCCGAAGATTTTGAAGGTGCTGTTTATTACAGACACAGCGACGTTTTATTTTCCAGGCCTGCCACATATCGGGAACCTATTACTTTCGAAGTCCCGGGGCCGAATTTTCAAACAGTACAAAATACCGTTTTTTGCGAATTCGGCGATATGATTGTCCTTACCCTGGCAAATGGCATTTTAAAGCCATCACAAACTATTCCGCGAAATGTACATGATAATATGTATCATTCTGCGGATGAATTTTCGAACGGGTGTCAAAGAATTTTCGAGCTTATTCGCATCCGAAGATTCATGACCGATCGATTAATCCGCAGGCCACGGCAAGTGGGAAATGAATTTTTGCTTAATCACGGAGATTTAGCCGCGATGGGATTGCGCCAGGATGGGGAGCACGAATTTATGCCTGTTGCCGCCGTTAAAAACCCGCGAACCGGAAGACCAGTGATTCCGGATTATTACATGGCTTGTGATGGCCAAGGCCGCCTTCTGGCACAACGCGTCATTGATCCTCGCGAACATCGGGAACGGTAAAAAAATTATTCCTGCAATCTTAAATTGCTTAATTGCTGGCCGATGGTTTGAAAAGCCTGGCTTAAAGAGGCGTTATCCGGCGAATTGAAATAATGCGTGCTATATGGCGAAGTGGCGCAATTGCGGAATAAAGTCTCGGTTGCCGAATCGTTTTCCTGAAACAGAATCGTGTAAATAATAATATGGTTGTTTTTGATGGTTTGGCACATTGCCGCCATGCGGCTGTTGATGGTTGACGTCGCCTGGCTGCGGCTGGTGGTGCCGATCCGGCCTTCGCCCAATCGTCCATAAGATGTGTAATCGGAATCTTGTGGGCCTGTTGGCGGATTGTCATACATTTCGTTTACGCCGTCTGTCAAAAGCACAATGACTTTGTCCATATTCTCGCTTTGATAGGCCTTCGGCAAATAGGCAGGCGTCGTTCCGCCCCACAAGCCTTGCCAGCGCGGCGACAGCACGCGCCATCCCCACGCCAAAGCCTCGTGGTTGAATGTACCGCCGCGGTGCCATGGCTGCATAATCGATATGGCGGACAATACAGTAGCCTTGGATGCAACCAGTGGCGTAATTGGCGTGGCGCAACCTAAATTCGGGCCATAGCCGTTATTCTGCGAATCGTTCCGGTCATCCACATTCAGCAAGTTCGCGCGGATTGTTCCTGTCGCCGGCGTCGATGGATTGCCGCTGACCGCAAAAGTGAATTTGGTTGGGTTAACCACCGTGACCGTTTTCCATCCATTATAGGCGCTTTGATTCGCGCCGGTAATTTCGACAATCATGCCAGTCGACAAACCGTGGTTAGTGGTCGATGTAACGCGTGCGGTGGTGCTGCTGCGGGTAATGGAAAGCGTTAGCGCCGTCCGCGGCCAGTCATTGTCGCAATTTGTGTCGGTACCGCGCGCGCATTGGCCGCTATTGGCGCTGGTGAAATCGCAAGCGGCTGGCGGCGTGGGGGAACGGGTACAGCCAGCCGGGGTTGTAAAGGTCGATCTCCACAAGAATGGCGTGAATGGCTGAGAACTTGGAGGCTCGTCATTTGACGCATACGGTTCGGCACGCGCTTCGACGCATCCTTTCCAAGCTGTCGGCGAAAAATTGGCCGGCACATATCCGGTCAACCAGCCAGTGCGGTCGCCGCCAATATTAACCGTGGCCACATATGGCACAACGGCAACCCAAAAATTGTCGATCGTATCGCGGTTGCCATATAATGTATTCACCATGGCGGTGGCGGCATCGCGCATCGCGCCAATTTTATTGTTGGAACGCATCGATCCGGTATTGTCCATTACCAATGCCAATTCCATACCGCGAACCGACCGGTGCACGACTGCTTTGGCCGAAACAGTCATGCTTTCTTTGCCCAGAACACGGGCAAAAGTTGTGGGAATCGTCGCTTCGGCCTTAACGGTAACCGTTTCGTTGTTATTGCCAATTTGAATCTGCGGCCCGACAACCGTAGCGCCCATATAGTGCGCCGGAAAATTAGCGTTGAAATATTTATTGATATCGGCGGTATATTCTGCGGTGGTAATGGTTTTACCCCCGGCGAGCGCCGCCGCGTCAACCGCTTCGCTAAGGCGGCTTTTAACCAGATAGGCGCGCGCGCCATCGACCGACAGGCTGGTAAATCCCAGCATTGGGATCAAAGCCGCCGCCGACCACGCGATAATGCTGCCGCGTTTATCTTTCCAATATTGCAGAAATTTCATTCCTAAGCACCTTATGCAACCGACCTTGGAATCATAAACTTTTCAAGGTCTTCTTAGCCATAGGTTAACAAGCCGTTAAACATATTTTTGCATGGGGGTGCAACATTCCTGGCATTTGGTCATATATATAAAGCCAGTCAGGCTGAAGGTTTCAATAATACCTTCCTATCTTCTTAAAATATAACAGAATATATACCAAATCCTTAACGCTCCAAGATTGAATAAAATTGTATGTATATTGTTTTAACACACCTCACGCCTGTTCATCGGTTTTTAACCACTATGTGGCATTCTGTGTTTGTAATTAAAAAAACATGGAATTCTAAGGATGAAAAAATTCGTGCTGTTTTGCAAAGATGAATCCGGCGCTACGGCGATTGAGTACGGCCTGCTGGCAGGTTTAGTTGCCTTAGGTGGTATCTTTGGATTGCAGGGAGCCGGCGAATCGTTGTCTGATTTCATGATGGACACATCAGCAGAACTGGATAACGCATTGTAATTGAAACTTTTGATTTAACTTGTAGGGAGCAACACTATGAACTTAGTACGTTTTTTAAAAGATGAATCCGGTGCAACCGCGATTGAATATGGTTTGATCGCAGCCTTGGTTTCGGTAGCCGCTATCGCTGGCTTCCAAGCTGTTGGCGGTTCGTTAGAAACCTTGTTCAACGGTATTTCGGGTCAATTAGACAACGCGCTTTAATTTTCTCGATACCGAATCTTCCAATTCGCGGGGGTCGCACGGCATTCAGCTGGCGGCCCCCGCAGTCCGTATGTGGTCCTAGTTTTGTCCTATTAAGATACTAAGGGAAATATATTGTCGATGGAGTGGATATATAAAATAACAATCTATTTGTTTGCAGCAGTTTCTATATTTGCTGCCATATCCGATTGGCGTCAATTTAAAATTCCGAATCTGATTCCGTTGGCTTTGTTGGTATTGTGGCCAATCCATGTATTTGCGCGTCCCGATATCGCGGGCTGGGATTATTCCTTGGCCGCCGGAATCATTACGCTAGGCATTGGTTATTTTGCCTTTAGCCGCAATTGGCTGGGCGGCGGCGATGCCAAGTTTTTGGCCACATCCATATTATGGGTTCCCCCAGGCCAAGTTTTGAACTTTATTCTAGTCGTTTCGATTGCAGGAGGATTCCTGTGTGCTTATTTGCTGGTCATTCGCCGCATGCAAATAAATAAGGCAATTTCTGTGGCATCTTCGTCACAAACGACGTTAGAACCGCAGAAATCCGCGCTTTTAAAACAGGCCGCTCCCTATGGGGTAGCGATCGCTTGTGGCTGTCTGGTGACGGCCTGTCAACTTCTTGTTAACTCCAACACAGTAGGGTGAAGCCATGGACATTCGTAGACTGATATTCTTAGGCGTAGCAATCTTTTTGGCAGGAGCCATCGCCATGACCGTGCGTTCGGCCACCAAACCGGCCGCCCCAGTGCAACCCGTACAGCAAGCCCAAAACTTGCCGTCGATTTTGGTCGCCAAGTCCGCCCTGCCCGCCGGCACATTCGTACAAGCCGATCAGTTGGATTGGCAAGTATGGCCGTCGGATAAAATTTCCGCCGCTTATATGAAAAAAGGCGATCATAATCCCGAAGAATTCGCCGGCGCCGTCGTTCGCGCCGGTATCGCCGCAGGCGAACCGATTACAGACGGACGTCTGATCAAAACCAATGACCGCGGATTTATGGCGGCCGTGTTATCCCCAGGCATGCGCGCCGTATCGGTGCAGATCAATGAAACCACCGGCATCAGCGGTTTCATTTTTCCAGGGGATAAAGTGGATGTGATTTTGACCCAAAGCATTCAGGAAACCGCGGAGGGCGGCGCGAAGAAAAACCGCCGCGCCAGCGAAACTATCCTGCGGGATATACGTGTTTTGGCGGTTGACCAGCGCGTGGACGATCAAAAACCCGAAGCCAAAGTTGCAAAAACGGCAACCTTGGAAGTCACTGCTAAGCAAGCGGAAAAGCTTGCATTGGTGGCTGATTTAGGTAAGTTATCTCTTTCCCTTCGCAGTCTCGCTGCGGATCAGTCTGAACAAGCTGCCGAAACCTCCGAACCAAGTTTCACTTGGGATACAGAAGCTAGCTATTTGTTAAGCCCGTCGCAAAAACCAAGCGTTACCAGCGTGGTTCGTGGCGGCAGTGTTGAAGATGTTGTGTTAATCAAGGGTGGATCATGAGTCGCCTGTGTGTGAGTAGAATATTCCTTTGCCTGTTTTTATTCCTGTTGATTCCAACCGGTAGTCCGCAAGCGCAAATTGTCGCTGCGGATAATCAGTATCTAACTATAGATTTGGATGGCGGCGCTTTGATCCGCCTGAAAAAACAGGCATCCGCCGTGTTTGTGTCAAATCCGGAAATTGCCGACGTGCAAGTAAAATCCCCTACCCTGGTTTACGTATTCGGCAAAGCGGCTGGCGAAACGACTTTATTCGCCGTCGACAATAACGAACAAATTTTATTCAGCCGCAAAATCGCGGTAAATTACAGCCTGACCCGTTTAAAAGAATCGATCAAAACCATTGCGCCAAATTCCCGTGTTGATGTTAGCGCGATGGATGGTGGGATTGTGTTAAAGGGCCAAGTGAATACCGCGGTCGAAGCGGAAAATATCCGCCAATTGGCCGGCAAATTCGTCGGCAGCGACGATGCCGTAATCAACAGCATGGAAGTCGTCGGCGCCAACCAGGTCAATTTGCGCGTGCGTATCGCTGAAGTATCCAAAGATGTATTGAAAAATATTGGATTTAATTGGGACTATTTACTGAACCCAAAAGCTAGCGGCGAGTTTTTATTCGGCCTGGCTACCGGCAGCCGTGTGCCATATAACGGTTCCGGCTTTAATACGCGTTATGTTGACCCAGACACTTTTCTTACTAACAATTCTTTGATGGGACGATATGATGGAAGCAATTATGACATTAGCGGTGTTGTTGATTTGCTAGAGGGTGAAGGCTTAATCAACATATTGGCGGAGCCAAACTTAACATCCTTATCTGGTGAAACAGCATCTTTCTTGGTGGGCGGCGAATTTCCCATCCCAATACGGTTGCAAGACAACGCCGTTGACATTGAATTTAAACCTTATGGTATCGGCCTTGCATTTACCCCAACCGTCGTCGGCGGCAACCGCATTTCCATGCGCATCCGCCCAGAAGTCAGTCAACTTTCAAATCAAGGCGCTGTCCGTTTGAGCGATATTACTTTACCCGCGATCACTACACGCCGAGCTGAAACCACCGTAGAAGTTGGATCTGGCCAAAGCTTTGCTATTGCCGGTTTATTGCAAAACAATACCCAAGAAGACATTAACAAATACCCTGGGTTAGGAGACTTACCTATTTTAGGTATGCTATTCAAATCTGAACGTTTTCGTCGACGTGAAACGGAATTAGTAATTATTGCCACTCCATATCTGGTTCAACCAAGCAATAACAAGCTACTAATTCCGCAAACTGGCTTGCGGTCACCGACAGAACCAGAACGCGTTTTGCTAGGAAAAAGAGCGGTTGCCGTAGAAGACCCGGACACATCTCCAACACCCAATATTCCCACAGCAGGATTTATAACGGAGTAAATGATGCAGAATAAATTTTTCAAATCCTGCCAATCTTTGATCATCCTGTCCTGTATATTGGGATTGACCGGCTGTTTTGGCGCAAGATTGTCGCCATTCGAAGGCCCGGCCAGAAATTTTTCGTTAAAGCAAGAGCCGTTATTTTATACCGTGCAATTCCAGGCCAATGGCAAAGGCGAATTATCGGCTGACGAACAAAAAGCCATCCAATCTTTTGTGCGCGATTTCGAATCGAACAAAGGCGAACAACTGAGTGTCAGTTTTCAAGCTGGCCTGGACAGCGATGCGGCCAATGCCGCCGCCACGCAAAGCCAGTCTGTGATAAAATATTTACGGTCGCTGGGTTTCAATCCAGGCATTACCGGCACCCCGCCGCATATAGGCGAAAATCAAGTGGCAATCATTCGCATGACCCCGAAATTGGTCTTGCCGGAATGTCCGGATCTAAGCAATCCGGACGGCGACTCATTCAGCAATACAGTGATGAGCAATTTTAACTGTGCAAACGCCTATAATTTAGGCGCGATGGTCGCCAATCCAATGGATTTGGTATCGCCATCGGCTATGACTCCTGCGGATGGCCAAGGATCTGTACTAGGAATTCAAAGATATCGTGCCGATAAAGTACGAGAGCTAATTAAGGAGACCCCAACCACTTTAAACGAATAATAATAAGTTTCGAACAGGCAGGAAATGACCGAGCAAACACCCGAATTCGTCGCATTTGCCTATGATGCAAGCGACCAGAAAGTGATCAGCCAGGTAGTTGAGAAAAACTGGCCGAGCGCTGCTGTGCATTCGGGCGGCGTTGCCGAAGCGGTCGCGTTGTTGAATAAAGGTCAAACGCCCCACGCCTTGCTGGTGGATTTCAGCAAAAGCCCAGACCCCGAACAAGATGCAAAAAAATTGCGGGAATTGGCGCCCAGCACAACTTTGATCGGCGTTGGCGCAACCAACGACGTGGTATTGTTTCGCAAATTGCTGGCCGCCGGCGTTGCCGATTATTTGATCAAGCCGCTGCACGTTGAAAGTTTGCAGCAGTCCATTATTTCCGCGGCGCATTTTTCCGCCGGCGAGGAAAAGAAAAGCGGCGTTGCCGATCTGATCGTCATTATTGGCGCGCGCGGTGGCGTTGGCGCCAGCACCCTGGCGGTCAATGCCGCATGGGTTCTGTCCGAGGAATACCGTTATTCCGTGGCGCTGGCCGATTTGGACATTCATTATGGAAGCTCGGCTTTGGCGCTTGATATCGAGCCAAGTCCAGGATTGCGCGAAGCGTTGAAAAACCCGTCGCGGATTGACAGTTTATTCGTGACCAGCGCCCTGGTTAAGGCCAGCGAACGTTTATACGTCATGGGCAGCGAAGAACCGATTGACGATGAAATTGTTCCGGATCCAGCCGCGATTTCGTTGTTGCTGAATGAAATGCGGGGACGATTCCAGTATGTGATTGTCGATTTGCCCCGCAATTTATTGCCCATATTCGATGCGGTCATTCCAGAAGCGACAAAAGTTTTTGTGGTTTCCGACGTATCGTTGTCCGGCATTCGCGATACCGTCCGGTTACTGTCGAAGATTAAGCAAATCAACAAAAAAAGCGATATTCGTCTGGTCGCCAACCGTCTGATCGACACCCCAACGGGCATCACGGTCAAGGATTTCGAACGCGGCACCGACAGCAAAATCGATTTCACCATTCCGGATGATATCAAAATCGCCGTTGCCAGCAATGCCGGTAAAACCGTCAGCGCCATGAGCTGCGGCGCGATGTCTTCCCCCAGCAAGGCATTGCTGGTAATTCGTGAAATATGCCAAACCATCGCCGGAAAAGCGGCGGCGGCCAAGAAAAAACAAAACATGACCTCGATAATGGGGCTACTGGGAAAAAAACAATAGGTACGATATGAGCAGGATGAATGAGCGATCAAACCGAAAAAACTGTTGACCCGCTGGCGCGATTAAAGCCGCGGTTAAGCGGCAATCGCGCTACGGATAAACCGCCTCTGCCACCGGAAAAACCCGTTTCTTCCGCGCCTTCTTCTGCGCCTGCAACACCGGCAGTTCCAACATCTGCATCCCCTGCCCCAGCGCCAAATCTGCCGGCAAAAGGCGCGGAATTCGATCCTAATGTCCCATCTTATCTTCCCGCCAATAAAATCGAGGATTTGCGTCACAGCCTTTTGCCAAGGGTGGTGGAAAAAATCGATACGACCTTTGCATCGAAAATTCACCCAAAAGAACTGGCACGCGGCATTGGCGCCGTGGTTATGGAATTGCTGAATCAGCAGGGCGAACAATTGACCATTGGCGAGCAACGCCAATTGGTGGCATCGTTATTGGGCGACGTTTTGGAACGCGCCCATGGATTGCGTTTAAAACGCATGGGCGAAGTCGAAGCCGTGCAACAACAACAGCAAGTTCCGATCGAAGAAGTCGTCAGTAAAGCCAGCGTCGCCCGCGATCAGGTGGACGATGCCAAACGCAAAATCCAGCCATTATTGATTCAACGGATCGACGTTGCCGCCGCCGCGAAGCTGGACCGCGCCGAGCTAGCCAAACAATTGAATTCTGTCGTCGGCGAAATTTTAGGCGAACTGAAACTGCATTTAAACCTGGCGGAACAGCGCGATCTGGTAACCATGCTGCTCAACGATATGTTGGGGCTTGGCCCGCTGGAACCGCTTCTGGCCGACGATTCCATTTCCGATATCATGGTCAACGGCCCGAACCAGACTTATGTGGAACGCAAGGGCAAGTTGGAATTGACCGATGTTAAATTCAACGACAATCATCATTTGATGAATATCGCCACCCGAATTGTTACCCGCATTGGCCGCCGGATCGACGAATCCAGTCCGCTTTGCGATGCGCGTTTGGAAGACGGCAGCCGCGTCAATATCATTATTCCGCCGCTGGCCATCGATGGCGTTTCGATTTCCATTCGTAAATTTTCAAAGAAAAAGATCGACATCGATCAAATGGTGAAAAACGGTTCCATTTCCTCGCAAATGGCGACGGTTTTGAAAATCGCTTCCCGCGCACGGTTAAATATCGTTATTTCCGGCGGTACGGGTTCCGGTAAAACAACCACCCTCAATGCTTTGTCCCGCATGATCGATTTGGGCGAGCGCGTTGTAACCATCGAAGACGCCGCCGAATTGCAATTGCAACAGCCGCATGTGGTGCGCCTGGAAACGCGCCCGCCAAATTTGGAAGGCGAAGGCGAAATCACCATGCGCGACCTTGTTAAAAACTCCCTGCGTATGCGTCCTGACCGCATTATCATGGGCGAGGTGCGCGGTTCCGAAGCGTTCGATATGTTGCAGGCGATGAATACCGGTCACGATGGATCTTTATGCACACTGCACGCCAACCGCCCACGGGAAACCTTGATGCGTTTGGAAAACATGGTCGGCATGGCAGTTGCCAACTTGCCGTCGCGCGCATTGCGCATGCTAATCGCCAGCGCGGTCGATATGATCGTACAGGTAAGCCGCATGCGCGACGGTGTCCGCCGCATTACCCACATTACCGAAGTCGTCGGTATGGAAGGCGAAGTCATCACCACCCAAGATTTATTCACCTATGAATTCAGCGGCGAAGGCGAAGATGGAAAATTGATCGGCCAATTTAAACCTGCTGGCGTGCGTCCGCATTTCACGCCGAAAGCCGAATATTATGGCCTGGATAAAGCGTTATTGGAGGCGATGTCATGAGCTTCTTCGCCTCTCCCCTAGGCATGTTATTTATTTTCAGCCTGGTTCTGGGCGGCATGTATTTTGGTTATGGCAAGTTAGACCCGACTTTTGGATCGGGAAAACAAGTTAAAAAACGCCTGGAACGGGTTTCCGGTAAAAATCCGGCCACAGGATCCAAAGGCCGCAAGCAACCGTCTTTGATTGATATCACCGGCGTGCATAACAAAGGATTTTTGCATAACCTTGCGATGAATATTTTGCCGCGGCCGGAAAAATTGCGCAATCGCCTGGCGCGCACCGGCAAGGATATTCCAATTGAAAAATTCTTGATTGCCAACGCTGTCGTAGCCTTGGTTACACTGGTTATAGTCAAATTCATCTTTGGCAAAAGCACATTCATAGCCTTGTGCGTTGGAATCATCCTCGGTCTTGCCTTGCCGCACAAATATATCGGCCGTTTAATTGATAAACGCAATCGCGCATTCTTGGGCCAATTTCCAGATGCAATCGATCTGGTCGTGCGCGGCGTGCGGTCCGGCTTACCTATTACCGAATCGATGAAGGCGATTGCCAAGGAAATGCCATCGCCGATCAAAGACGAATTTTCAATTGTCAATGACGCGATGAAATTGGGCCAACCCGTTGAAAAAGCATTATGGGAATGCAGCACCAGGCTGGATTTGCCGGAAGTAAAATTTTTCGTTATCGCCCTGTCCATTCAGCGCGAAACTGGCGGCAATTTGGCGGAAACGTTGGAAAACCTGTCCGGTATTTTGCGCAAACGGCGATATATGCAAATGAAAATTCGCGCCATGTCGTCCGAAGCGCGCGCCAGCGCGATGATTATCGGCTCGTTGCCGTTCGTTATGTTTGGTATTTTGATGGTACTCAATCAAAAATATGTGATGGCCTTACTGACCGATCCGCGTGGCAATATGATGGTGGCGGTTGGGTTGACACTGATTTTCACAGGCTGCTTTATTATGAACAAAATGGCGAAGTTTAAAATATGAGCGATATTTTTGCCAATCTTGGTTCCGATTTACTGGCGGCGCTTGCCGCTGCGGGAGCTTTTATTACCGCGATTTGGGTCGGCAATAGTTTTATTCAACGCGATACCATGAGCAGCCGCGTCAAGGCATTGGAAGAACGCCGCAAGGCGTTACAAGCTGGCCTGCGCACCACCAAACGGCGCAAAGACCACAAAGCCGCGCAAAGCAGTATGGGCGCGATGCGCCAGGTGGTGCAAAGATTGCAATTGCTGCGCAGCCAGGAGGCCGAAAAAATATCGATTAAAATGATGCGCGCCGGTTGGCGCAGCCGGGATGCCGTGGTTATTTTCTTCTTCGCCAAATTATGTTTGCCAATTTTGTCCGGCATTGGCGCGATTCTTATATTTTATGTATTCGGCAAGCCGGATATGACCACCACCAAAAAAGCCATGTACGCGATTGGCATGGTCTTGGCCGGCAGTTATGCACCGGAATTGATTTTGAAAAATTTTGGCGACAAGCGTAAAGCAAAATTGCGCGATGGTTTGCCGGATTCGCTCGATCTTCTGGTGATCTGCGCCGAAGCGGGTCTTAGCATGGACGCATCGTTAACCCGCGTGGCGCGCGAACTTGGCCCCGCCTATCCGGAACTATCCGAAGAATTGGGCCTTACCGCAATTGAATTGAATTTCTTGCCGGAACGCGCAACCGCCCTCGACAATCTTGCATTGCGCGTCGATCTAAGCGGCGTGAAGGCTTTGGTCGGCACATTGCAGCAAACGGAAAAATACGGCACGCCATTGGCCCAAGCATTGCGGGTATTATCCGGCGAATTCCGCAATGAACGATTGATGAAAGCCGAAGAAAAAGCGGCGCGCCTGCCAGCCATCATGACCTTGCCGATGGTTATTTTTATTTTGCCGCCATTGTTTATCGTACTGTTAGGCCCGGCGATTATCCGCACCCTGGATGCAATTAAAAACATGCACTAACGCATGCCGCGAACCAGCGCCTTGATTTTATCTCCGGAATCTTCCATGGCCGCAACGCGAGTGTAAAATGAAGTGATTTTATCCACTTCCTCAGCGCTCATATCCAGCCGCAAAATCTTTTCCGCCACCGGTTTCTGTCCTGTCAGGATATACAAGAAAGCCAAGTTTTGGCGATATACCGGGTTGGCATTGGCGCTGTTGGCGACTTTTTGCATAATCTTTACGCCTTCTTTGGCGCGGCCGTTCAAAGCCAAGGATAACCCTAAATTAGCCCAAAGGTTTTGATCTTTATTGTCCAGCACAAGACCGGAATAATAAGCTTGGCGAGCATCATCCGCCTCGCCCATCATGTCATAGGCCACGCCCAGACTGTTGAATAATTTTGGTTCCGGCTTTTGATTCAAAGCATCCACCAACAAAGTTTCCGCTTCCTTGGCTTTAAAAGAATTTAGGTAAAGGCCAGCCAAGCCGCGTTTCGCCGTCGAATCATTTGGGCGCAATTTAATAACCTGTTCATAGGCATCGATCGCAAACGGAATATTGCCCATTTCCGCAAGTGTTCTGGCATAGCCTAAACGCGCTGGAATTAGCTCAGGATCGGCGCTAATGGCCTTTTGATACATACTGGCCGCCATCAGCAAATCGTGGCTGGAATATGCCTTTTCCGCCAGTTTTAGAAAGGTCGACTTATCTACCGCCTCCGCTTCCTTGTCGCCCTCGCTGGTTTGGGCACAGGCCATAAGCAATAAAATAAGGCATAAAGACAGGGTTTTGCGCATGGAAACCACCTTTTAGGGATGAAGAAAAGGCTAAAACTAGGAACAATTGAAAGTATTAATAAAGTATTTATACACTAATTTTATAATAATAGAATGATAAAAAAATGGGCGTTTTTAAAGACCTGCGAAAAAGGTGCAGTCGCGATTGAATTCGCGCTGATAGCCCCATTGATGATTTTATTCGTCATCGGCGTTATTGAAATTGCAACCGCCATGGCGGTCAGCACCATGCTGGAAGGCGGCTTGCGCGAAGCGTCAAGATTTGGCGTTACCGGAAGCACCACTGGAGGGCGTCAAGCGTCTATCAACCAAATTCTGGCCAATCATTCTTATGGCTTGATTAATCCAGCCAATATAAGCCTTAGCACCAAAGTGTATGGCAGCTTCGCCAGCATCGGCGATGAAGAATACACGGACAGCAACAATAACGGCACCCACGACAATGGCGAGCCATACACCGATCGCAATGGCAATGGCCAATGGGATGCGGATGGCGGCAGCGCAGGATTGGGAAGTTCCAGCCAAATCGTCGTATATCGCGTCAATTATGACTGGCCATATTTAACCGGAATATTTAGACCTATTGTCGGCAATTCTCTGCACTTAAGCAGCGCGATTGCCGTACGCAACGAACCTTATTGATATAACCATGTTTAAATTTCTATCCTGGCGCAAATCCATTATCCTAAATAAAGGGGCGATGATGATCGAAGCAGCCATGATCATGCCTTTTCTTTTGGTGATTGTGGTTGGCGGCGTTGAAACGGCTCGCTATGTGACGATTAACCAAAAAATGGAACGCGCCTCGGTGACTTTGTCGGATCTTGTATCGCGCGCAACCGCTATCAGCACTTCGGAACTGAACGATATCTTTTTTGCGACAACTACGATTATGTCTCCCTATCCTATGGGAAGCAACGGGATTGTTTACATTAGTTCCGTTACCAAACCGGTTGGCGCGGTCGCGCGGGTTACCTGGCAACGCAGCGGATCCGGCGGTTTCGGCGGCGCGTCTCGTATTGGAGTTCAGGGCGGCAATGCCACATTGCCATCCGGATTCACCTTAGCCGACAATGAAAGCGTGATTGTTGCGGAGATTCTTTACCGCTATCATCCGATGTTCGTCGATAGCAGCTTTACCGAAGATACTTTATACCAGCGCGCTTTATTCCGCCCCCGCCTAAGCACAGGCGTTACTTTAAACTAATGTAGCGGGAAATCGTAAAGACAAAGGCCCATGGAATTAAAATTCGGGTCGGCGCATAACCAGTGCCTGTTCAGATGCAGCAAAGAATAAACAAACATAAACAGTACAACGACCGTTAGCACCGCAAAAGCCCAGAACACTATTTTTCGATTTGGGTCTTGTTTTTCCTGCATCACAAAACCTTACATGACGCTTGGGGATTCGACAATGGCGCTGGAATTCGGCTCTAACACGCCATCGATAACCAAAATGATGCCATTGGCCGCTGGAATTTCACTGGCAGTGATTTTGGCCTTATTGATGAAAATATCGCCACCTTCTCGGCTGCCAATGTCCACCGTTCCGCCTTGAACCGTATTTTGAGTGATTTGTTTGCCGGCATAATCCGACAAAGCCAATTTTCCCGGAACCAAATGATGGCCGACCACATTGCGTAACTCTGCCTTGTTTTTCGGCTTCAGCCATTCCAACAATTTGTCTTGCGGCAATTTGGCAAAAGCGGAATCGGTCGGCGCCAGGATGGTAAATGGACCGCCGGTTTTCAATTCATCCGCAAGACCCGATGCTTGCAATAAATTGGACATAGTTTTCAGATCATTGCGACCCGAAATAACGGTGATCAAATCGCCATTGGCACCGGCGGAAGCCGTTGATTTTGCCGTCTTTGGTTTTTCTTTGGCTGCTTCAACCGCTTGTTGAGGGGCGGACGGAACATTTTTATCGGCTTTATCGGCGTCCTTAGCAACTTCTTCCGGTTTTTTGACCGTTTCAGCTTTTGTCGCCGTCGCAGATTTGGTTGATTTTTCCGCTTTATGTGCAGTTGTTTTAACAGCGGGCGCTTTTTCAGCGATTGGCTTAGTATCCGCAGCCAGGGCCGATGTGGCCACAAACAGGCTAAGCACTAAAACGATATGGAAAATCCTGCGCATAACAACCTCCGTCTAATGGAATGATAATTCTAGCCATTCCCACCCCCGCGCGCAATAGTGTATAACACAAATCATGCACATCCACTGGTTCCGCAAAGACCTGCGCTTATCGGACAATCCCGCGCTTTTGGACGCCTGCAAAGGCGGACAAGCCATTGCCATTTTCGTTTTAGATGAATCCGGTCATCACCGGCGGCTTGGCGGCGCCAGCCGCTGGTGGCTGCATTTCAGCTTATCGAAGCTTGCCGAGGATTTGCGGAAAATCAATGTGTCGTTTATTTTAAAGCGCGGCAATGCGGCGGAAATTATTCCCAGTATCGCGGCGCGCACCAAAGCCGCCGCGGTTACCGCCAATAGACGATATGAAAAATCGCACCGCAAGGAAGAAACCATCATTGCGCAGCTTTTGAATAAAAACGGACAGGAATTAAAGCTGTTAAATGGAAATTTACTGCACGACCCGCTGACCCACCGCAACAATCAAGGCAAACCATACCAAGTATATACGCCATTCTGGCGGTCGCTGGCGGCACAAGGCGATCCCGCAAAACCGGCAATGGCGCCGAAAAAATTATCTGCCCCGCCGGATATTGATTTATCGTCCGATGAGTTGAAAGATTGGAAATTGCTGCCCACCAAACCGGATTGGGCCAAAATCATCGCCAAAACCTGGAATCCCGGGGAAGAAAGCGCCATCGATTCGCTGGACCATTTTTTAAAAAATAATTTGAATGGGTATAAAGAAAACCGTAACTATCCTGGTAAAACCGGCACATCCCGATTGTCGCCGCATTTGCACTGGGGTGAAATCAGCCCACGGCAAATCTGGCACCGAACCATGGCGCATTGTCATGCCAACGGCCAGAATCATTTTTCCGGCGATGCCGAAGTTTTTTTAAAAGAAGTTTGCTGGCGCGAATTTTCCTACCACTTGCTAACGCATTGGCCGGATATGCCGACCAAACCGCTGCGCGCGCAATTTGAAAAATTTCCATGGAAAGATAACGGTAAATTATTGCGCGACTGGCAATTGGGGCAAACTGGATATCCGATTGTGGACGCTGGCATGCGCGAATTATGGCAGACCGGCTGGATGCATAATCGCGTGCGCATGATTGCCGCATCGTTTCTGATCAAGCATTTATTGATCAATTGGGAACATGGGGAAACGTGGTTTTGGGACACGTTGGTCGATGCCGATGCGGCCAATAATGCCGCCAGCTGGCAATGGGTTGCCGGTTGCGGCGCGGATGCGGCGCCCTATTTCCGGATTTTCAATCCTGTTTTACAGGGCGAAAAATTCGACGCGGACGGAAATTATGTCCGCCAATATGTGCCGGAATTATCGAAATTGCCTAACGAATATATCCATAAACCCTGGGCTGCACCGCCGCTGTTATTGGCGGAATCCGGCGTCGTTTTAGGCAAAACCTATCCGCATCCCATGGTCGATCACGACAAAGCGCGCAAAGCCGCGCTGGCTGCCCTTGCGGAATTGAAAGAATAATTAGAAATTATCGCGCGCGTCGTCGATGCCGGCCGGTTCCTGGTGAATCGATACTTGCGCTTGCGGAAACGCAGCTATAATCGCGTTTTCAATGCGGTCGGTGATATTATGCGCTTCGATCAGATTTAAGTGGCTGTCCAATTCCAAATGAAATTGGATAAAATAATTTGGTCCCGCAATACGCGTGCGTAAATCATGCCAGCCGCGAATATCGGGATCGGATTCGATAATTTTCTCGATCTTTTCCCGCACCTCATCCGGCAATTCCCGGTCCAATAACACATCAAATGCTTCTTGCAAGATGTTGCGGCTGCACCAAACGAGGTATAAGGCCACAAAACCCGCCACAACGGCATCCAATTGATCATACCCGGTTGCCCAGATCACGCTCATGGTGATTAGAACCGAAAAATTGATTACCGTGTCGGTCTCATAATGAATCCGGTCTGCGGCAACCGCAACCGATCCGGTTTTCTGCACGACGTAACTTTGGAATTTGACCAACGAAAATGTAAGCATCATGGATGCAAGCATCGACAATATTACCAGCATTTCCCCCGCCACAGGATGAGGATTCAAAAACCGATGCACCGATTCACCCACCAGCAACACGCAAGAAACCGCAATGAATAAAGCCTGTGCCAGCGCCGCCAGGGCTTCGGCCTTGCCGTGGCCAAACCGGTGTTCCTTATCCGCCGGTATTAAAGCGGCGCGGATTGCAAAAAAAGTCACCGCCGACATGCCCACATCCAAAACCGAATCGATCAAGGTCGACAGCATGCTTAATGATCCGGTTGCGCGCCATACAATCAATTTTAAAAGCACCAGGCAGACTGCGGTGGCAATCGCGTACAAAGACGCCAGCCGCATCAATTTCGCTTGTTGGGATTTAGAGATAATATTCGTTTCCATATTACGGGTACAAGATGCGGCTTTTCCAGCCATTGTCGGTGCGAATGAATAATTCGCGGTCGTGCAATCTGTGTTCTTGGCCCTGCCAAAATTCGATTTGATTTACCACCAGTTTATATCCGCCCCAATGCGGCGGACGCACAATAGGTTTTCCGGCAAAATCGCGGCGGTATTCTTCCAGCCGGTCGCGCAGCAATTGCGGCGATTCCAAATTTTGCGATTGCTGGCTGGCCCACGCCCCCAATTGGCTTTCGGAATGGCGGGATGCAAAATAATCATCCGATTCCGATGCGGACAATTTTACGATTTCACCTTCGGCGCGCACCTGGCGGTTGGTGGATTTCCAGTAGAAATTGATGGCGGCTTTTGCATTGGCGGATAAATCCGCCGCCTTGCGGGATAAATAATTCGTATAAAAACTGAATCCTTCGGCATCATACTGACGCATCAATACAATCCGCACCGATGGCTGGCCTGCGGCGTTAACCGTTGCCAGGGACATTGCCATAGGGTCGGAAGGCTCTTGCTTTTCGGCCTGATCATACCAGATTTTAAACAGGGCAAACGGGTTGGATTGGTTAAAAAGATTGCTCATATGGCTTTGACAATACAGGGTAATTGGGAAAACTGACTTTACCGGTTCTGGGGGTTACTTTCTATACCTTTTTTTGCCATATTGTTTCTGGATAATCTGTCTATAATTCAGTCCACCAAGTTTAGGAGAGCTTCATGCGTCATTTACGTCACTTCACCATTTTAGTCGTTGCCATGGCCTTATTATCGGCCTGCACCACCAACCAAGGCAACAAGCAAACGCTGGGTACAATTTTAGGCGCAACCGGCGGCGCGGTATTGGGATCCAATGTCGGCAAGGGCAAAGGCAATATTGCCGGTATCGCGATCGGTACATTGCTCGGCGCTTATGCCGGCAACGAAATTGGCGCATCGTTGGATCGGGCGGATATGATGTACGCCAACCAATCGGCGCAAACCGCATTTGAAACCTATCCATCCGGCCAAAGCGCAACATGGCGCAATCCGGACAGCGGCAATTCCGGCACTGTAACGCCAACATCGACCTATCAGGCATCGAGTGGCCAATATTGCCGCGAATATCAGCAAACCGTTTATGTTCAAGGCCAAAGCCAGCAAGCGTTCGGCACCGCGTGCCGCCAGCCGGATGGCACCTGGAAAATAACGAACTAAAAAAAGAAATAAGACAAATAAAGGGGGCAGATCTTGCCCCCTTTTCTATTCCAGGATAAAATTATCCTATGCGCGATCCATATACCATTCTGGGCGTTCCCAAAAATGCCAGCGACGACGATATCAAAAAAGCCTATCGCAAACTGGCAAAAAAATATCATCCGGATTTAAATCCGAATAACAAAGAAGTCGAAAAGAAATTCAAGGAACTGACGCTGGCCAACGATATTATCGGCGATCCGGCCAAGCGCAAAAAATTCGATAATGGCGAGATCGACGCGCAAGGCAATGATCGCGGTCCATTTCATCGCGGTGGCGGATTTGGCGGCGGATTTCGGCGCGGTGCGGGCGCCGGTGCTGGCGCCAGCGGTGGATTCGATCCATTCCGCGACTTTGATCCCGAAGATATTTTTTCCGATCTTTTCAATATGGGCAAACGCAAAGCTGGCGCTGGCAGCACAAGTAGCGGACGCGGCGGTTTTGAAGAAGAATTAAATCGCGCGCGCAACCGATCTTCTGCTGGGGCTGCGGGAGCGGATGTGCAGTATACATTGCGCATTACGTTTTTAGAGGCCGCAACCGGAACCAAACGCCGCATCAATCTAAGCGAAGACAATAAAACCATCGATGTCACCATTCCTGCCGGAACTCAAGACGGCCAGACATTACGCCTAAAGGGGCAAGGAAAACCCGGCACTGGCAACGGCGCGGCCGGCGACGCGTATATCAATGTTCAAGTCGATCCCGACCCAATTTTCGAAGCCAAAGGCATTAATATTTTTATGGATCTGCCGGTCACGGTGTACGAAGCCGCGCTTGGTGCAACCATTAATGTGCCAACGATTGACGGCAAAGTATCGTTGCAAATTCCCAAAGGATCGAATACCGATACCAGCCTGCGTTTGAAAAATAAAGGCATCGTCGACCCCAAAACCAAAATCCGCGGCGACCAATATGTGCGATTGAAAGTGGTTCTGCCCGATAAGATCGATAAAGATTTAAAAGAAATGATCGAAGACTGGGCCCAGGATAATCCTTATACCGTGCGCAAAGCCTAACTTACGATGCATTATTCAAACTCACCGTGAACCAGAAATGTGCGCCTTTGCCCGGCGCGCTTTGCACGCCGATTTGGCCGCCCATCAGTTCGGTCAATTCCCTGGCAATAGCCAGGCCAAGCCCGGTGCCGCCGTATTTACGCGAAATGGAAGAATCCGCCTGGGTAAATTTTTCAAACAACTTCCCAAGAATTTTGGGCTCAATGCCGATGCCGGTATCGATAATTTCAAATTTGATTTTGGTGAATTTCTTTTCATGGCCCATATTCTGCACCCGAATGGTGATCCCGCCTTTTTCCGTGAATTTTATCGCATTACTGACAATGTTCAGCAAAATCTGGCTTAACCGCGTGGGATCGCCAAGAACATAATCCGGAACCGACCCGATGACTTCCTTGACGATGGTCAGATTCTTTTCCTTGGCCATCGGCATGGTAAGGCCAATCACGGAATCGATAATGGCATTCGGATTCAACAAAATACTTTCCAAACGCAGCCTGCCGGATTCTATTTTCGACATATCCAGAATGTCGTTGATAATGTTCAGCAGCGATTTCGAAGAATTTTGAATAACCTTGATGTAATCGTCCTGTTCGTCCGTCAACTTGGTATCCGACAATAATTGCGAAAACCCAAGAATGCCGTTCATCGGCGTACGGATTTCATGGCTGATGGTTGCAAGGAAATCGGTTTTGGCTTTGGATGCGTCTTCCGCCTTGGATTTGGCCTTTTCCAATTCCAGCATCATTTTCTTCTGCTCGGTTATATCGCTGGACACCGCCAATACCATCGTTTCGCCGCCAATACCCACAATTGGCTTGCGCAATGTATAATAAATCTTTTCGCTGCCATCCGTAGCTATCCAAATTTCTTCTTGCGCCATTTCGCGCTGACCTACGATGACCTTTAAATCGTCTTCATAAATCATATATGCGCGATCCGTATTTTTATCCAGCTCCAGGATGGAATGATACAAAACTTGCGCCGGAGAACGGCCATACCGCGATGCCGCAGCCTGATTGCAGAAAAATATTTTACCTTCTTTGTTGCGCACCTGGATATGGGTTGGATCGGTGTCGAATATCAATTGCAGGAATTCGCGGCTGGAATTGATTTTTTTGGTCCATTCGTATTGATGCGCGAAAGCGCGGCGAATATAAACGAAAAATGCGCTGCCAAAGCCCAGCAGAATAACCAGCACCACGACCAAGTTCGGAATAAATTCTTTTAAAATCAAGGAACTGCTTAGATTCGGTTGCCAAGTGATAATGCCCAATTCGTTGCCATCAATATCTTTCAATTGTAAATAGAATTTCTTGGCTTCGTGCAATTTAACCGGATTAAAGGCAACTGAATGCGGCTGATAATTCATATCCGAAATATTGTAAACTTGCGCCCATTCCTGCAATGCGGCTTTATCCAACTTCCGCACAAATACAAGCATTGACGGGTTTTTTGGCAATGGATCGGGAACGCCTTTTTCATCATCCAGACCGGCGATGAAATTGGCGCTGACCATCAATAATTGACCATTTTCTTCGGCAAAAGAAATGCGGCTGCGGTCTAGCGGTTTACCGTGACGATTACGAAAATCTTCCAGCAATAAATCCACTAACCGTTCCACAAAAGGCTCCAGGTGTGGATTCTTGACCCGCTTTCCGGCTTCGTATTGCACAAAAATGCTTTTATCGAACCGCACTACCGTCGCGCCGTTGATCGAATAGTTATTGGTAACGTTATAAGAAATATTTTCATCGGCGAATTTTAAATCTTCTTTTTCGTACAGCGCGCGGTAAGCATCGTTCCATTCCGCATAATCGCGCAATAAGCTGGCCATGATATTTTGCCGGTCGCGCAACAACGAACCGACGATTTTCACATCGTTCTTGTTGTCGACATGATCCAGAGTGCGGATTCCTTCCGAACTGAAATACACCAACAGAAACAATGCCAGGCAAATCAGCCCCGCAAAGACCAGCGAAAGTCTTTTCAGCAACCGGTTTTCACCGGCGGCCAGATCGCCAAATAATTGCGGCAGGTTTGATTGCACGACAGAAACGTCCTTGAACCATTTGAAAATAAAGACTTTATTACCTTAACAAACAATGTTGTATAAATGATTAAGGTGTTTGAATTTTCAGCTATTTCGTGTATGTATAACACGTTGTTTTTCATACATATTTTCGACAAATACAGAGGTGTGAGCCATGAGTGCTAATAATTCCCTAATGCGCGGCAAGCGCGGCCTGATCATGGGCGTTGCCAACGACAAATCCATTGCGTGGGGCATCAGCCAGCAATTGCATGCGCAAGGCGCGGAACTGGCTTTTACCTATCAGGGAGACGCCTTGAAAAAACGGGTGGAACCGTTGGCCCAATCGATCGGCAGCAAAATCATGCTGCCCTGCGATGTATCAGACGAAGCCAGCATGGACGCCGTATTCGCCACCTTGAAAAAAGAATGGGGTACAATCGATTTCGTTTTGCACGCGATCGGCTTTTCCGACAAAGACGAATTAAAAGGCAAGTATCTGTCGACCAGCCGCAAGAATTTCAACATGACCATGGACATTTCTTGTTTTTCTTTCACGGCCGTTGCGCAGCGCGCCGTGCCGTTAATGCCAAATGGCGGCAGTTTGTTGACTCTTACCTACGGCGGATCGCAACGCGTGATGCCGCATTATAACGTCATGGGCGTGGCCAAAGCAGCATTGGAAGCCAGCGTCAAATACCTGGCCATGGATCTCGGACCGCAAAATGTTCGCGTTAATGCCTTATCTGCTGGGCCGATTCGCACGCTGGCCGCGGCCGGTATCGGCGATTTCCGTTATATATTGAAATGGAACGAATATAACTCGCCATTGCGCCGCAACGTATCGCTCGAAGATGTCGGCAAATCGGGATTATACTTATTGTCGGATCTATCGACCGGGGTTACCGGCGAAATTCATTATGTCGACTGTGGCTATAACGTCATCGGTATGAAAGCGGTCGACGCGCCGGACATCACCGTAAATAAAGAAACCAACGAATCCAGCGCCGCATGAAGACCGTAAAAAAAATTCTGCTGTGGCTTTTTGCCGTGGTGGGATTCATAACCGCTTTGCTGGTTACGCTTGGAATATTGGCCGCCTATTGGGGGTATGAGGCCGATTATGCCCACCTGCCCGACCGAATGATTCTAAGTTTCGATGTCGGCGAAGGACTTTCCGGCAATGAAAATCATGATCCTTTGGCGCGCCTGTTCGGCAAATCCGATATATCTTTACGCCAGGCAATAGAGACCATTCGCGCCGCCGCCAGCGATCCTGGCGTTCAAGCGATTGTCATGCGCGTCGACAATGTGAATATTGGCATCGCCAAAACCCAGGAATTGCGCAACGCGATTACCTTTTTCCGCGATTCGGGCAAAAAAACATACGCCTTTGCCGATACATTCGGATTCGAAGCCAGCGGCGACAACGCCTACTACCTTGCCAGCGCATTCGATCAGGTTTGGATGCAGCCGTCCGGCGATTGGGGCTTGTTCGGCATTTCCATAGAAATTCCGTTCTTGCGCGGATTCCTGGATAAAATCGGGATCAAGCCGATTGTAAAGGCGCGGGAAGAATATAAAAACGCTTTTTCTTTTGCCACCAATACCGAATTTGGTGAAGCGGAAAAACAAGCCATGCAATCCATGGCGGACAGCATCCATTCGCAACGCGTGAATGATATTGCCGAAAATCGCGATATCGGGCCAGACCATCTGGCAACTTTGATCGATCAATCGCCCATGCCGGCCAAACAGGCCTTGGAACAACATTTATTGGATAAAGTTGGATATATCACCGATATCCGCGCGCATTTAAAATCGGAATATGGCCAAAAAACAGAATTCGTGCATATCGGGGATTATGCCGCATTTCTGGAACCACAAGCGCAGGACCCCATCGTCGCTGTAATTTATGCCGATGGCGAAATCATGCGCGGAGATAAAGATCCAAAAGATCAATGGCGCCCGGATGGCGGCGTTTATTCGAGCGACATTGTTCGTACCTTATTTGATTTATCGACAGACAAAAATATTAAGGCTGTCGTGCTGGCCATTAACAGCCCAGGCGGTTCTTATCTGGCATCCGATACCATTTGGAATTCGGTACAAAATCTGAAGGCCACCGGTAAACCGGTTTATGCGGTTATGGATAACGTGGCGGCATCGGGCGGATATTACATCGCCATGGCCGCGGATAAAATTTACGCCATGCCGGGCACATTAACAGGATCGATTGGCGTTATTGCCGGTAAAATATCGCTGGCTGAAGCGGCGGAAAAATTGGGCATTCATTTTGACAAGGTGCAAGCCGGCAATAATGCCGATTTATGGTCGCCGGCGCGGGATTTCTCGCCGGAAGCGGAAAAGAAACTGGATGAATTTTTGGACCGTTCCTATCATGATTTCGTGCAAAAAGCCGCCAATGCGCGCAACATGCCGTTCGACAAAATGCGCGATGCCGCCCGTGGCCGCGTGTGGACTGGCGAGCAAGCGCTCGATCTGGGATTGATCGACAGCACCGGCGGATGGGAACAACTCGAAGCCGATTTGCGCGAATCATTGAAATTGAAAGACAACCAAGAAATCGCCTTTACCGTTTATCCAAAGCCAAAATCGGCCTATGAAGAACTGATGGAAAAATTCAACAGCTATTCCAGCGCGGTCGAAGCGCAAATGAACGTGCTAGCGCCTATTTCCGCGATTTTTAACCCCTCCGAACAACAAGGCCGTATTCAATCGCGCATGGATTGGATTTTAAGATAAGTTTTTTAATGTTGTCATTCCCGCGGAGGCAGGAATCTAGACAATCTAAACATTTGCACAAGAAACAAAACTTTATTTATCGCCGTGAACGGCTTTTACGCTGGATCCCCATCTTCATGGGGATGACAGCTTATACTTGATCTAAGAATTTAAATTCTTTTCGCGCAGATTAAAAACTCTTTATTGCCGTCCTGGCCTTCGATGGGGCTATCGATAATTCCGCTGACTTGCCAGCCCATATCGTTTCGAAGCCATTGCTCAATTTCCCCGCAAACCCGCGCATGCTCAGCCGGGTCTTTGACAATACCGCCTTTGCCAACCTTGCCAGCGCCTACTTCGAATTGCGGCTTGATCAGCGCGATCAACACACAATCTTTGGGTGCCACTTGCAACAAGGCTGGTAAGGCCTTGATGACACTAATAAAACTGACATCGCACACGATAATTTGAAATTCCTCGAAACTCGATGGCAATTGATCGGGCGTGATATGCCGGATATTGGTTTTCTCCAGCATCGTTACGCGATCGTCGTTTCGCAGCCGTTCAATCAATTGTCCTTCGCCCACATCAATGGCCAAAACATGCGCGGCGCCATGATGCAGCAACACATCGGTAAACCCGCCGGTCGATGCGCCGACATCGATACAAATTTTATCCTTACAATCGATTTTAAAATGCTTAATCGCGGCATCCAATTTCAATCCGCCGCGCGAAGCAAAGGATTCATCCACGCCGCGCAATTCCAACGCAGCATCGGGGCCTATCAGTTCCGATGGTTTGGTTAAAGCCTGATCGCCCAAAAATACTTTGCCGCCGGCAATAAGCGCCTGTGCCTTGCTGCGCGAAGGCGCGAACCCGCGTTCGGTCAAAATCACATCCAGCCGTTTTTTGTGAAAATCCGTCACGGATTACATTTTGCGGTCGATGGCATACCGCGCCAGGGAACGCAATAAATCCGCGCGTTCATCGAACATATCAAGATGGCGCATGGCTTGCGCGGCCAGCATTTCGGCCTGCGCCTTGGCCCGGTCTACCCCAAGCAGAGTGACAAAATTTGGCTTGTTATTTTCCGCATCCTTGCGAACCGATTTCCCGGTTTCCGCGGTGCTGCCTGCTGCGTCCATAACGTCGTCGGTAATTTGAAATGCAAGCCCCAAATCATGCGCATAGGACGACAGCGATTGCCGCGCCTTGCCGGGAACCTTGGCCAGAATCGCGCCTGCTTCGCAAGCAAACGAAAATAACTCGCCGGTTTTTAAACGCTGCATCCGCACAATCGCCGCCATATCGAGATCAGCGCCGGACGATAAGATATCCAGCATTTGGCCGCCAACCATGCCGCGTGGGCCGGCCGCTTGCGCCCGACGGGTTACAAGATTTGA